>NZ_JAUBQE010000004.1:0-149684 GCF_036701115.1 Microcoleus sp. Pol1C5
TATCAAAATCAAAGAAATCATTTTCGCTTGTCTGCGATCACACTATAAGTTTATCATACCTTGATTCAGCAACGCCGATTAATAGAAAGAGCAAGGAAATTCGGGGTAAGAGCGAGTGCCATATGCTATGCTTTAAAAAAAATGAAAATTACGAGAAAAAAAAGAATTTCGTTATAAAGAAAGGAATAGGGAATAAAGAATAAAATACTACCAAACACGCTCGTAATTAATTAAACTTCATGGTAGTAAAACCCTTGTGTTTATTGATGAATCAGGATTTGAAGAGTTTCATGCTTGTGTTTATGCGTGGTCAAAAAAAGGAAAAAAAGTATATGGGGATAGACAAGGAAAACGGGGAAAAAGAGAAAACTTAGTAGCAGGAAGAAGAAAAGGAAACAAGGACTTGATTGCACCTATGGTCTTTACTGTCCGCTTAAATGCAGAAAGTTTTGAAGGGTGGTTAGCTTTATATTTATTGCCATCTTTAACAATACCATCAATATTAATCATGGATAATGCACCGATTCATCGTAAGACAGCAATTAGACTCCTGGTGGAAGAAGCAGGTCATCAGATACTTTTTTTACCAAAATACTCTCCTGACTTAAATGATATTGAGCATGATTTTAGTGCATTAAAGAGAGCTAGAATGTATTCGCATTCTGCCACATCTCTTGATGAGATTATTCGCGCTTATTGTGCAACTTAATGTCTCATTTTTATTTGAAACAACTATAGAAGGAAGTTCGGCAACGGATTCTGCAACGGATGTAAAGGATAGAAGGAAGAAGGAAGTTCGGCAACGGATTCTGCAACGGATGTAACGGATGTAAAGGACAGAAGGAAGAAGGAAGTTCAGCAACGAGCACTGTACAAGATGTAACGGATGTCAGGAAGAAGGAAGTTCGGCAACAGATTCTGCAACGGATGTAACGGATGTCAGGAAGAAGGAAGTTCGGCAACGGATGTAAGGGATGTCAGGAAGAAGGAAGTTCAGCAACGAGCACTGTACAAGATGTAAGGGAAGTCAGGAAGAAAGAAGAAGGAAGTTTCTAGAGTGCACAATGCGAACCTGTTGACGAGTGTCAGCCACTTTTTTTACTGGTGACTCTGCCCGCACGGATCAAGAGATATGGGTAGAAGAAACGGGAGCAACTGTCAATATGCTGGCTGCTGCTGCAGTTAAAAATTGATTTTTTTGAAGTCATTTAACATTGGCAATTAACCGGGATTTCCCATCTGGACAATGTATTGGAGAGCGTTTAATCACTCTCTTCCAAAAAGGTTTGTACTCGACCGCTTGGTCGCAAAACAACTCTAATTTTCGGGTTTTTGCCATTAGAAACGGCAGAAACAAACGGCTCGCCGACTAATGGCATATTAGCTTGCTCGATATAATCTGCTGCTGCTTTTCCCATCGGCACAATACTTTGAACTGACCCATTTTCATCGATCAGCACGCTGTATTCCAAAGTTTGTTCCATTCCTTCTGGAGGCTTCCAGCGTTCCTCAAAGTAAGTTCTAGCTTCTGAAACTTGAGGAATTGTATCAAATAAAGTGCGGTTTTTTTGGCTTGCCGCAGCCTGGTTGTTGTCCTCGGACTCGGTGGTTGGTTGAGCGTCCTCAAGCGGTGGGAGTTCGGTACTGGCGGGGGGGACAATCGGCTCGATGGGGCTGGGGAAGGGCTGCGGCGGGGGAACGGGAAATCGGGAAGCCGACAGGGAGGGCGGCAGGGGGGGCGGTACGGCGGGAGCTAGTCTCGGCGGTAGGGGGGGCAGCACGTAGGGTACTGGTGCGGGTGCTTGGGGGGCGGAAATGGGCGGTTCTTCGGGGGCGGGAATAGTGATTGTTTGCCCTTGAGGGAAAGCTGGGGCGCTCTGTGGGGCGCTGGCTGCGCTGCCGTTGGGGGGAAATAGCAGGGCTGGCTGCTGGATGGGGCTGGGTTTGTTGGTGGGGGGAGTTGGGGCGAGGGCGATGGGGGGCAAGCTGGGGCTGGGGGAGGCGGCGGTGTTGATGGGCGGGGGCGGCAGGGGCGGTAAAGTGGGTGTGGCGGCGGGTGTTGGTGCTGGGGGTGTCGGTAGGGCGGCAACAGGACTGGGGGAGACGCCGGCAGCTAACTGGGGGTTTCCTGGATTGGGGGCTGTGGCGGTTTGGGGGGAGGTGGCGGATCGATCGAGCATTTTGATAATTCCTGTCGTCAGGCCCGCGCTGGCAACCATCATTGCTGCCACCTTGAGCCAGGGTGAGGACAGAGGTCGTCGGGGCTCGCGGTTGAGGTTGGGAAGCGCCATCACTTCGGCGGCGCAGTCATCCAGTGCTGTGGCCAAGTCAAACAGTTGCAGGGTGCTCAAGGGAACTACTGGCCCGGATTCTACGGCGCTTAAAGAGCCTAAAAACAAGTTGTGGGCAAGCAAGCCGCGGGGTTCTAAGCGGGGGGGAACCGGAAGGTAGGAGGTTGGGAGAGAGTAGGGGTTTGAGGTTGCTAGTTCGGAACTGTTGACGGATCGATCGAATATGACGGCGTTACGCGCGACTTCTGGCGAGTCTGATCCGGCAGGGATACGGCCTGTTTGAGATGTGAGGTTGTTTTCCCAATCGCGGGATTCGCCGAGCAAGTTTTGGACGTAGTTGCTGACAGCTTCGTGGAGGGTTTCGAGTTGAATTCGATCGCCCCTGAGAGTAACGTGTTGGGTATCTGGCAGCCTGGGGTCGTCGAGTCGCAGCTCGAAACTTAAAGATTTAAACACCGGTTGGCCCGCCCAGCGAGATAGAGGCGAACTTTTGGCTGTAATTTCCAGCGTGCAAGTGGGGGGCGTGTACCGTTTGAGAACCATAGCAGAAAGTCTGTTGACTGTGGACTGTGGACTGTTGACTGGTGAGTGTTGACTGTTGACTGTTGTTTAATTCTTAGAGCCGAAAGTCTGTTGACTACTGACTACTGACTACTGAGTGTTGTTTAATTTTTAGCACGGTCTAGAAGAGCCAGCCAGAGGCGGCGGTGGCCACCGGGACTGCTGTAAAACAGCAAATCGATCAGGAGTTTGAGGGCTAAATCAGTTAGTTCTCGCGCCGATAAATTTTCTGCATCTTCCATGCGCGAGCCATAAGTGTTGCTGAACCTGTCAATATAATCTCCCAGCAAAGCGATGGTGTGAGGTTCGCGGTTTTGCTCTGCCATTTGTTCTAGCAAAGCAACAGCGCGCCGGATTAAAGCTTGGTGCTGTTTTGCCAAATGACAGCTTATCAAAACGAGCGATCGAGCTTCCTCCACATCGAGTTTTTTGCGCCCTCCGTGGCCTTTCCGCAGCGGGTTAGATTGGCGCAGCCGCCACAAAGCTACCCGATCGGCTACCATTGGCTCTAAATTCAGTTCGGCTGCTACCTTGAGCATCGCCTCGGAGCCAATTTCTGCCAGTGCTTCTAGGGCTAGCAGCACTAAATCCAGTTGGGCTTTAATGTTGTCCAACTGGGTAGGTTCTGGTGCTTTTTGGGTCAATTCTTCCCAGTTGGGAGATGGGCCCGTTTCGTTTCTGGGAGCGGAGGACTTTACGGTCGAGCGCATGGCTTCAGCACGGGAAATTAAGACTGGTTGAGGCAGGATATCAAACAGTATGCACTGATTAAAGCTTTTGGGCCTGTGGGCAACAGCACATCTGTTAAGTTGTCTCCATAGCTCGTTGCTTTGATTCCGGCAATCCTAACTGTTGGACGGAGTTGCGGGCTAAAAGTTGCGGCTTCAAGTTCGATCGATCGCGATCGGCAAAATCCATAGATTTTTACCCCTAACCATGCTACGCCGCAGAGTGACCGAAATCAAATCTGTGCTTTGAAACTATCGGGACTTATATCAATGCAAAGATCCTAGCGCTCTCGAATGCTACTTATAGTCTGTCGCTACTTATAGTCTGTCAGATTATAGTTGTCATTGCTTCATCTGGCGCCATCTATGGATATTACGGAGCAATTTGGTAAAAAAGTTAGACATTTCAGAAAGCTCAGAAATCTTTCCCAAGATCAGCTTGCAGAACTATCGGAATTACATCGCACCTATATTGGTTCAGTTGAACGAGGTGAAAGGAATATAACGCTACTTAATGCCAGCAAAATAGCCAAGGCATTATCCGTTAGTCTAGCTGAACTGGTAACTGCTGATGACTGAAAGAAGACTAGAGCAAATTTTAGCAAGATACCAAAACTCATTTACCGAAAAAATTTATGCAGAAGAGAATGAAGAACACGATATTTTAATGGATGTGTTTGGTATTTCTCCAATAATAAAAAAAGAAAATAGGCAATATTGGGGACGTGAGTTAGGTATGTGTTGGCAATTGTTAGTTACTGAAACGTGTAAAACATATTGCAGTAGCTTTCAGCCAGCATTTAAAGTTGGAAGCGATGAGCCGTGCGATCTGATTGTTGATGGGTACGCAATAGATACAAAATATCGTATTGGTTCAGGAGACTCTGGAACACTGAAAAAGTTCAAATCTTATGGCCCACTACTTCGTACTTATAATTACGAACCCGTATTTTTAATTCTCAGACAAGATAATTTGCCCGCAGCTATTACAGCGTGCCAAGTAGGGACTTGGAAAGTCTACACTGGGGACAATTCGTTTGAGTTCATAAAAACAATAAGCGGGTTTGATTTAAAGTCATTTCTTATTGAAAAAGTGGGAGAATTCCCTGTATACCGCTGAAACTATCAAGGCGCTTGTTGATAATCTCTATGTAGTCAGGTACTATTTCAATGCCAATATACCTAATGCCAAATTCTTGCGCCGCCAGCAATGTGGTTCCCGATCCTGCGAAAGGATCGATTAGAATAGAATTTTCCAAACGCGGTACAAATATTTCGACCAGCTTTCTCATTAGAGCGATTGGTTTAACGGTGCAATGGACGTTAAACTCCTCGGTTTTCTCACGCTGTATACCTTCTAAAATATTTGACTGAAAACCACCGAACTGATCTTTAGTATAAAATAGACCAGTACCATACTCCTGTAGAGTTTCCAAGTAATTATTGACCAGTGGTTTTTGAAGTACGCAGATTGCTTCCCATTCATTCCTCAGACAACTGTGCCAACCATCCCATTTTTCAGAATTTTCATATCCTTTCTTCTCTAACTGTTGTTTAATATTGACACCTTTAGGGATACCACTCGATCTTTTATAAACAAGAATATCTCTCGCATAGAAACCAGCACTTTCAAGTGCTACTTGTACGTGAGCAACAGTCCGCGTGCTGTTGAAAACTAAAACTGTCGCACCCGGTTTGCAGATCCGAAAAAGCTGCTCGCCCCACTCAAAGCACCACTTTTCATAATCCAGAGTGTTGTTACGATTCCTTTGATACCATTTTTCGTTTCTGACTCCACCTGCTAAACCACTGCCATAGGGAATGTTTTTAACAAGGGTTTTATTTCCCTTGCCATTGACTTTTTCAATACGCCTTTGAATTTCTGAGTCATCCCATTTATGACCAATAAATTCATAATTATAAGGTGGGTCAGTGATACACGCTGAAATATAATTTTCTGGCAATGTCTTCATTACTTCACGACAGTCGCCCACCAAAACTTCATTTGAGGGATGTTTTTTCATTAGTCAGGCAGTTACTAAAGTGGTAAATCAACTCTTAATTAGGCAACATTTGCAGTATAGTATTCATTCCGGTTGCATCAGTATGATGATATGTTCGTTGCGACTTGTTGTGCTGCCGAGAATTATATAATTACGAGTCAACCGGAAATGCGTAAATCCTGACTATTTCAAATAAACCACCGTCACACCTGCACCTCCTTCTTTTTGACTAGCCAACTCAAAGCGGGAAACCTGCGGATGATTCGCGAGGAAATCGTGAACCCCGCGCCGCAACTGTCCCGTACCTTTGCCGTGAATTATCCACAGGACTCCGTATTCCACGGCTTTGGAAAGAGCTCTGTCTATTTCGATTTCTGCGTCTGAGACTCTCGCGCCCCGTAGGTCGATCGTATTATTAGCAGTGCGAATGGCGATTTCGGGATTGGGTTTTGCAGGTTCCGCCGCTGCTTGTTTAGCTTTAGCCGTAGCGAGTGCTTGTGCTTGGGCGGCCGCCTTGGCTAATTGAGCTTTAGTTTCGGGTTTTTGACCGTCGAGGGATTCAATTTCTCCTAGTTTGACAGTCATTTTCATAATCCCAAACCGAACGCTCAACTCTTCGTTAGCGTCGGGGCCGCTGAGGACTTCGGCGGTTTGGCCCAAGCTGGGAATGCGGATGCGATCGCCCACTTTCGGCATAAAACCCGGTTTGGGTTTAGCCGGTTGTTGGCGAGAGGGCAGGTGTTTTTCAGAAATTTGATTTAAGGTTTCTGTCGCTTGTTGGGCATTTTGAGCCGTCTGGTTGCCCGACTGCAAGCGACGAATGATTTGAGCAATTTCTGATTTTGCCGACCCTATCGCCTCATTTACTGCCACTTCCTGAGCTATTTTTAGTTCTCGCTCCCGCTCTTGCAAAGCGGCTGCTTTTTGAGAAACTTCTCTGTGCAGTTTTTCGGTTTGGTGTAGCAGTTGAGTTGCTTCTCTGGCCTTGGTTTCCTGTTTCCGGCGCTGTGCTTCGAGTCCAGCAATCACTTGATTGACATCTTGAGAGGCTCCCCCGACATAGGTTTGAGCTTCTTCAACAATTTCTGCTAGCAAACCGAGTCTTTTGGCAATAGTGAGGGCGTTGGAACGTCCGGGAATTCCCCACAGCAAGCGATAGGTTGGCTGCATGGAATTGTCGTCAAATTCTACTGAGGCATTTTCAAAGCGGGAGTCTTGATATTTGAGGGCTTTGAGTTCGCCAAAGTGGGTAGTTGCAACTGTTAATAGGGAATGTTGGGCGAGATATTGCAACAGGGCGATCGCCAATGCACTGCCTTCTGATGGGTCTGTCCCCGCTCCTACTTCGTCTAACAAAACTAAAGATTTGGGAATTGGGAATTGGGAATTGGGAATTGGGATTTGGGGTTGGGGAATTTGTAATTTAGGTTTGAGAATTTGCAGAGCAGAAACAGTGTTCTGTGTATCTGTGACTTCTTGGTCTTGCTGTTGGGAATTAGTAATTGGAAGGTTTGAATTTTCTTCCCCTTCAGGCTGCGATTTATTGTGTAAAACTTCTAAAATGCGGCTGATGCGGCGGATATGACCGGAGAAAGTAGACAAACTTTGCTGCAAAGATTGTTCGTCACCTATATCGGCCAAAATATTGTCGAACCAAGGCAATTCTACGGGTTCGCGGGCAGCAACAAACATTCCTGCTTTCGCCATTAAAGCTGCCAAGCCCAAGGTTTTGAGGGTGACAGTTTTGCCGCCAGTGTTGGGGCCTGTGATGGCGACGACGCGGATGTGCGGCCCGATCGTTAAATCGACCGGCACGACTGGAAAGCCTTGCTCGTGCTGTTGCTGCCAAACTAATAAAGGATGGCGCAACTGGCGCAGGGTAATTGGCGATCGCAGGTTGCGAATTAATAATTGACTGTTTTCTGAGTTTTCCTCATCTTCTTTTTCCTCATCTTCTTTTTCGGGATTTTTTGGTGCTAATTCTGGCTCTCCCAATTCGATAAATTTCGGCGGATTTGCTTGCAGCCAAAAACTATAACGCGCTTTAGCTGCTGCTAAATCTAAAGTTGTAACTACCACCACCAATCTGTCTAAATCGGGTTTTACTGCTGCGACTTGCTCCGTGAGGGCGCGGCGGACTGCTTCTTCTTCGGCTTGTTCTTGCCTGAGCAACTGCCGCATTTGGTTGTTAAGATTGACTGTGCTGTGGGGTTCTACGTACAGTGTCGCGCCGCTGGCCGAGGAGTCGTGAACGATGCCCGGTATGGCATCTTTTTGGGGAGCTTTGACGGGAATGACAAAGCGGCCGCTTCTTTGGGTAATTAGCTGTTCTTGTACGGCGTTGGATTGGCGCTGCAAAATCCCCTGCAATATTTGATAAATGCGATCGCGCAACTGCCGCATTTGAACTCTAATTCCTGCTAATTTAGGAGTGGCTCTGTCTGCTACTTGAGCGCGATCGTCTATACAGCGGTGGATTTCTTGCTCTAGTTCGGGATAAGTCCGCAATTGGGATGCCAGTTCTTGGAGCGTCGGCACATCTGCCTGAGAGTCAATTATCCGGCGCAATTGCCTTGCTCCGGCGAGGGTAGTAGCAATTGCCAGCAATTCTTCGCCGCTGAGCAAACCTTGCAGTTCGGCTCGCTGCAGAGAAGTGCCGATGTCTTGGATTCCTTCAAAACTCAAAGCACCGCCAGCGCGGCTGTCTAACTGATAAGCTTCCTGAGTTTGAGCTAGGAGTTCTGCTGTTTGAGCTTGAGTTGCCGGAATTTCGAGGTCTAGGGCGGCGGCGACGCCAAGTTTGGTGGCCGCGAAGGTAGCCAAGTGCTGACACAGGCGCGGCCATTCTAATAGTTCTAGTGTTTCGGCTTGAATCAAAGTTGAGGTGGTGTTGGTAATTGGCATTCTCAGGCGCTGACCGAGAAGGTGAATTTAACGATACTATTAATTGATTTTAAAGTTTTTTATTGTTTCCTGGCGCAATTTGAGAAAGTATCTGCGATCGCCCTCAGCAGTCTTTCGGCCGAAAGCTCTGATGTAACATTAATTACGAAGGACAAAATTTGCATTTTTGCATTACTCGTCTAAAATTATACATTCTCGTGATACCAGTCCCCAAACAATATGCAACTTTAGGCAAGCTCCCAACTATTATACAGTAAGTCATTCCCAATTTCTTCCTCTAAAATATAAAATCTAAAATGGTATCAGCTATTTTGGGTTTTGAGGGAGCGGGGATGAGGTGTTTTTTGATGGAATTGAACTATTTTGGAATTTTAAATCTGTCAGCGCAATTCTGGCGGTTGTATCCTAAAAAGTAATTTCTGGAGGTGGTAGAAGTATGGCAAAGATTCTGGCGATCATCGCGGATACTGTGACTTTTCAAGTTGTCCAAGAGTTACTCAGCCAAGAGGGACATCAGGTGAGAGTTGTTCCCGACGATAAGAAGAGTTTAGAATTGGCGAGGGAATTCTCCCCCGATGCGATAATTTGCGACGGGACTTCGCCTCAAATCAACTTTTTGGAGGTGTGCCGGCTGGTGAAAGCCGATTCCCTACGGGATAGCTTCGCTTCACGAGAATTGGCGACAGCCTATTTTATTCTGCTGACAACACCGGACCAATTTGATGAAATTCAAGAATTGGATGTGCCCTTTGACGATTTTCTGTTTAAACCGATAGTTAAGCACGAATTATTGGCGCGGGTGCGCGCGTCTAAGCGATCGCACGAGTTGAGGGCGCGGCTGGAGTTAACCCGGCAAGAATTGCAACTGTCGCGCGAGCGAATTCTGCAAAGTGAAAAAATGTCTAGTTTGGGCGAATTGGTGTCTGGGATAGCCCACGAAATTAATAACCCAATTACTTTTATTTACAGCAATCTAACTCACGTCCAAAGCTACACGACCGATTTAATAGAACTGCTGCGATTGTATCAACAAGAGCTAGTCAATCCCGGAGCGGAAATTCTGCAAAAACAACAAGATATGGATGTGGAATTCGTACTCGACGATTTATTAAAAATTGTGAGTTCCATGCGTACCGGGAGCGATCGCATCCGCCAAATAATTTTGTCCCTACAGGATTTTTCCCGCAGCGATCGATCGGGCTGGCAGTTATTCGATGTTTCCGACGGTTTAGAAAATACTCTGTTGTTGTTACAGCACCGCTTGCCGGCGCGTGAGGGAAGGCGAGACATCAAGGTGATGAAAGAATTCGGCAATTTGCCACAAATTGAGTGTTATGCAGGTCTGCTCAATCAAGCTTTTCTGAATATCATCAATCACGCGATCGATGTTTTGGAAGAATCTGCTCAAGAGTTGGCAGAGTTGGAATCGAGCAAATTTAAGCCTGTGATTTTGATTAGCACTCAGGTGGTCGATGCTCAGCGAATTTCTATTGAGATTGCTGATAACGACATGGCAATTAGCAAAGATATCACAGCGCAACTTTCTGAGCCATTTTTGGTTTCCCAACCTGCGGAACCACCGATATCACCGGGACTTGCTCTCAGCTATCGGATAATTGTAGAGCAGCACAAAGGAGAGTTCAAGTGTTTTTCCGAACCGGGTAAAGGCACTAAAATTCAGATAGAAATTCCGCTGCGTCATAGTTAATTAACAGTATTTACAGTTGGTGGGGCGGGTTTTAAAATTTGTTGGTTTTAGCCGGAAATTGTTGTGAATCCGCCCCTACAATGACTGCACTTTTTTAAGGTAAAATTTTGTAGAGGGAATGGCAGAAGTTATCGAAAAGAGACTTGAGTTGATATTCAAGAGATTTGAAGGAGATAGGAAGAGAATAGAAATATGAATAATTCCATCGAGAGGGGCAACCACGGGAGATTGCCCCTACAAAACACGGTTATGTAGATGTTGTGTGTCTAGCAGTGGAATAACTAAAGGGAGACTTGCGCGCCTTTAGTATCGAGCCCGATCGCCCTTACCTCAGCCTTTACCCCAAATTCCCCCCAAGCAGCCGCCATCGCTTTCTCAACCGCAACAGCGTTAGCCACATCCGTTAAAGCTAAAAGCGTTGGCCCGGCACCGCTAATTACCATTCCACAAGCCCCTGCATTCACGGCGGCTTGTTGCACCGCTTCATATCCCTTAATCAGAGATTGTCGGTAAGGTTGGTGAATCTTGTCTTGGAGGGCGCAGCGCAGCCAGTTTTCATTGCCAGTTTCCAAAGCCCGCACTAGCAAACCGAGGTGTGCGGCATTAAAAATCGCGTCAGCCTTACAGTAATCTGCTGGCAAAACTCGGCGGGCTTCGGCTGTAGACAGTTCAAAATCGGGGATGGCTACCACGGCCACAATATTGTGATGCCAGGGAATATCGCAAATCTCCCAGGAACCCCCCTCGTGCCCCCCCTGAGTAAGGGGGGGTTGGGCGGGTGGATTGCTAGCAGCGAGGCGACAACCTCCGAGTAAAGCGGGGACAACGTTGTCGGGATGGCCTTCAAGTTCGATCGCCAATTGCATCACTTCCACTTGACTTAAAGGCGCACCGGCTAATTCATTTGCACCGACTAACCCACCGACAATAGCTGTGGCGGAACTTCCCAAGCCTCTAGCCAGCGGCACTTGCATATCTATATGTATGGTTACAGGCGGCGGCGATTGTTGGAGGCGATCGTATAACTTGAGAAAAGCTTGATAAGCGAGATTGCTGTCGTCTGTCTTGACTTTGGCGGCTTCTTCACCCGTAACAGTAATTTTTAGTTTCTCGGTTGCTGAGGGTTCTAGTCGGGAGAATTGGAAGCGGTTGTAGAGGCTTAAAGCGGCGCCGATGCAGTCGAATCCGGGGCCCAGGTTGGCGGTTGTGGCGGGTACGGTGACGGTGACGGTGGAAGTTTCGGGCATTTTTTGAATGGTGGATTTGGAATGTTTAACCGCAGATGAATGCGGATGAACGCCGAGCGCAGGTATTATACTATGTTTTCAAAAGCCATTTATTCTTGCAGCATTTCAAGGTGCTTGAGGGCATCTTGATAATCGTTGGTATTGCCGTCTTTTTGATAGAGTTCGGCTGCTTTATGATAATCGGCGATAGCCCCCGGTTTGTCTTCTAAGAACTCGCGGGCTCTGGCGCGGTTGTAGTAGGCGTCGCCGTAGTTGGGGTTGATTTCAATGGCGCGATCGAAATCTGCTTTAGCTGCTTGATAGTCTTTGAGATTGCGGCCGTGGATGATGCCGCGTTTGTTGTAGGCTTTTGCGTAGTTGGGGTTGAGGCGAATAGCTTCGGTGTAATCAGCGATCGCACCTTGAATATCTCCCGCCTCTGATTTGGCTAAAGCACTATTGAATAAATCTTCAGCAGGATTTTGGACAAAACTTCTTTGAACTATTAAAGCTGAAGATTCCGCAGAAACCGCAGGGGATACATTACCCAAGATAGTCAAGATTCCTATAGTAGCAATTAAATTGTAAAATGATGATTTCATAATTTAGGCAAAAATTTGAGCTACAGAACAACTAAAACCGGGCAACAAAGGGGAAGTTAGTTCATCATTGCTCAACATTGTAGCAATGAGCCTTAAACTTGCTTGTTCCCTGCGATAAACTTCTATTTGCTGCAACCGCCAATTCACAATCCAGTATTCCTGTACTCCTCGTACCGAATAGAGTCGGAGTTTCAAATCTCTATCCCGTCTTTCATTGTCTGCACCGGGGGACAATACTTCAACAATTAACTCGGGTGCGGCGGTTAAATGGCCTGCTTCGTCTAGCAAGATAGCCAAGCGTTCATTGCTGGCCCAAACTAGATCGGGAATAACGTTATCAGCATCCGTGAAAATGATACCCGGATTGATTCCTGCTCGTCCTAAATTAGTCTCTCGCGACCAAGTATTAAGTTCTTGGTAGAGGTTGCCTATAGCCTGTTGATGACCCCAATGCGGTGCTCTAGTCACCAATAATTCTCCATCAATAATTTCGTAACGAGCGCCGTTATCGGGCAATAGTTCTAAATCGGCGGTAGTCCAGCGTACTTTATCAGATATTATCTGGTTCATACAAGCACTCTTAATAGGTGATACAAACATTCTAAACGATCGAGCTTCTACGCGATCCACGGCTTGAAACAATCGGGCTACACAGAGTTTCGCCTGCAAAAAGCGAGACTCAGAAATAGTGAAACCCGCGCCTAGGCGGGTTTCGTTTTTGTAGAGGCGATTTCGCATCGCCGAATTGTCCGTTCGCCCAATTTAAAATTATTTAAAATTTCAAATCGCCCGATTACTTCAAAATAGTTTTAGAAGCAATCCGAGTTTTCTTGCGATCGGCTTCACTCAATTGTTCGCCAGACTGCAAACGAGTAGCAGAAGTTTGCAGCACAGTGGCGGCACTTTGATCGCCCATTTGCAAAGCAGTTTTAGCGGCAGTTTGCAGCATTGTCGCCGCGCCGGCGCGATCGCCCTGTTGCAATCGGGTTTCTGCGAGTTGAGTTTGGCGGTATTTAGCCAAAGCTAAAATGTGCTGCTGTACCATCGGGTTAATTGCCGGCTGATAAACTTTCAGGACATTAGCGGAAAGTGCAACAGGATCGGAAAGCAAACTTTGACCGACAGTCGGATCGTCGTAGCGAATTTGCAATTGCCCGATCGTCTGTGTACCCTCGGGCAACTGTCCAATATAAATATTAGCCAAAACTACTCGCTCTATATCCTTCATTAAATCTCCCAGGCGCACCATAAAGCGATCGCCCTCTTGCTGTACCGGTAATTCGATCGTATCCGGGGAAACTTGGGCGATCGGTTTGAGTTCGGCTAACCGTACTTTTGGCATTAGCGAAAATAGCAAATAAGCATTAGTCAAACCTACACCTTGGATGCGAGTAAATAGTTTGCCAAACTCGTCAACCGCATCTTCGGGACGCTGAATGTGAGCCAGAGCACCGCCGCCAGCATCAGCAATCTTTTCCAAAATATCCTGGTTCCAGTTATCGCCAAATCCTAAAGAATTTAAAGTCATGTTGTAGTCGGCAGCCAATTTAGCCAACTTCAAACAGCGGCTGTCGTCGCCGTGTTCGTTTTCGCCGTCAGTCAGCAGAAATGCTTGAGATATAGCTTCTTTTTTGCCTTTGCCCAACTCTTCAATACCTAACTTAATGCCCTCATCAATTGCTGTGCCACCGGCCGAGCGCAATTGCTCAATTTGCCGTTTAATGCTGCTGGGATCTCCTACAATTTGATTGGGGACGAGGACTTTGGCTTTATGATCGAAAGCCACCGCGCAAAAGCGATCCCCAGGCTTCAACCTGTCTAGCAACCGTCCGGCGGCTTGTTTGACGGTTTCCAAGGGGCGTCCGCCCATAGAACCGCTGTGGTCGAGAATCAGGCACAGGTTTAAGGGTACGCTGGAGTCGATCGAGCTTGCCGTCGCAGACACCGAAATCGCTAGCTGGCGCTGCGTTGAGGGCGCAGCAGCGTCAAGGTTAGGGTCGTTTAAAACCGGGAGCAAACTAACTTTCATGCGGGATACCTAAAGATTGCGTTAGTATTTCTTTAAGAATAGCTCCATCAGTTCAGGCAACATTTCGGTTATATGAACACACCAATTAAAGCTGTGCAATCGCCATACTACGGGGAAGGGAACTCTCGGACGCCACCTCCCGATTTGCCATCCCTGTTGCTGAAGGAGCGGATCGTTTATCTGGGGATGCCTCTGGTGCCTGCGGTAACAGAACTAATTATCGCTGAACTGTTGTTCTTGCAGTACGAAGACCCGGATAAGCCGATCAAAATCTACATCAACTCGACCGGCACTTCTGGTTACAGTGGCGAACCCGTCGGCTTTGAAACAGAAGCCTTCGCTATCTGCGATACGATCAGGTACATTAAGCCGCCTGTGCACACTATTTGCCTCGGTTCGGCAATGGGGATGTCTGCGATGCTGTTAGCGGCTGGTACAAAAGGCTTTCGGGCGAGTTTGCCGCACGCTTCGATTGTGTTGCACCAACCCAAGGCTTACACGCGGGGTCAAGCAAGCGACATTCAAATTCGGGCTAAGGAAGTGCTGGCAAATAAAGCGACTATGCTTGAGATTTTTGCAAGCTGTACTGGCCAACCGATCGAAAAGATTACTAAAGATATGGATCGGTTGCTGTACATGACGCCCCAGGAAGCTAAAGAATACGGTTTGATCGATCGCGTTCTTGAAAGTTCGGAAGAATTGCCGAAACCGCTGCCTGCAGGAGTCATCTAATTCGGTTATTGCTTATTAGTTATTAGTTATTAGTTATTGGTTATGGTTTAGTGGTCATTATAGCCAAAAACTAAAAAACCTGAAATAACAAGTAACAAATAACTAATAAACCAGAACCAATTGCCCGCTCACCAATTACCAACTAAACGGAGTTCCGAATTATGCCTATAGGTGTGCCAAAAGTTCCCTACAAAATGCCGGGTGGTTATGATACTCAGTGGATTAATATCTACGATCGCCTCTACCGGGAACGGATTATTTTCTTGGGCAGGGACGTTGACGATGAAATTGCCAATCAAATCATCGCTGTGATGCTCTATCTCGATTCGGAAGATTCAGGTAAGGATATTATTTTGTACATCAATTCCCCAGGTGGGATGGTGTCGGCAGGCATGGCTATTTTTGATACCATGCAGCACATTAAATCGGACGTGGTGACGATTTGTGTGGGCTTGGCTGCTTCGATGGGTTCTTTCCTGTTAGCTGCCGGTGCGAAGGGGAAACGGTTAGCTTTGCCTCACTCGCGAATCATGATTCACCAGCCTTCTGGGGGCACGCGGGGACAAGCAACGGATATTCAGATTGAGGCGAAAGAGATTCTGCGGCTGCGCCACGAACTCAATAATATCTATGCTAAGAATACTGGCAAGCCGATCGAGAAAATCGAGAAGGACATGGATCGCGACTATTTCATGTCCGCTGAGGAAGCTAAGGAATACGGCTTGATTGACAGAGTGATCGAAGAGCGTCCGTAAGTTGTTTGTTCGCCTCAGTAGTGCGGGCAACCCTCGCACTACAACCTAGTTCGCAGTAAATTTTGGCAGAATCTTTACATTTAAGGATTCTGCCATATTTAATGGTATTATAAACGCTCATTCATGCTAAATGGATATTGCAGACTATTACCGACAGTTAGGACTGAGGTCTGGCGCGAGTTTATCGCAAGTTAAGGCCTCTTATCGGCAGTTAGCCAGACAGTATCACCCCGATGTGAATCCGGGAAACGAACAGGCTAAGAATAAGTTTATTGCTATTACTGAGGCTTATAAGTTCCTGGTGAATGTTGCCCCCCACCATGTTGCGGGGTCGAAAGTTGCCAACTCAACTGTGCCGCCTACTTCGACACCGCCGGATCAGAGGGTGAAAGCTCAACCGCAGGCAGTTAAAGTGACTCGAAAAGAGGCCGCGGTTCAATCTAATGCGGATCTGTCGGCGGTGGAACAAAAGTTAAAGCAAGATGCTTATGTTGAGTTGCAACAGTTGCTGAAATATCAGAGGTTCCCGCGGGCGATCGCCTTGATTGAGGGTTTGGCCCAGCGGGTGCCCGAAGATTTGGAGGTGCGTCAGTGGCAGGCGATCGCCTATCAGCGCTGGGGACGGCATTTGATTGGAGAAAGGCAGGTTGATAAGGCGAGAATTTATTTAAAAAAGGCTGTGAAAACTGACCCTCACAATCGGGCTTTGTGGGCAGAAGTTGAGCGGGATTTTCGCCGGCTGGAAGAGATTTATTGAAGCGATGTTGCGTCCCCCTTTTTCAGGGGGTCTGCGTCGTAAATTTTTAATTTTTCTAATTTTTCTAAAATAACTTGGGTATTTTCAGGTCTGTTTTCCGGTAGCGGTTCGATCAATTCGTCGATCGAGTCTAGGAGTAACGGGTCAATATCTACAGCCTGGTTCCTCCAATTAATTTTACCAGTTTTTTCATTAACGGGAAAGTCGATCGGCTCTATGCCTGTTAATAAATGTACAAAAGTACGCCCTAGGGCAAAAAAGTCCGATGGCAAGCCTGCTTTACCTGCAATTTGTTCCGGTGCGGCGTATCCAGCAGAACCTATGGGTGCCGTCTCTATGTCTGCTTCTGTGGCGGCGCCGAAGTCAATTAATCTCAATTTCCCATTGGCTTCAACCATCAGGTTGGATGGCTTAATATCCCGATGCACTACATGATATTTGTGGATTTCCTGCAAAATATTGGTCATTTGTCGCAGCCAATCAAGAGCTAGCTTTTGAGAAACGTACTGTTTTTTAGTTAAGAATTCTGCCAAGTTTTCTCCGGTAATTTTTTCCATCACCAAACAAGACAATTTCTGGAAGTTATGGGGGAGTTTAATTGGGAAATAACCGTCAGGTTCGACTTGGGGAACTGATCCCTTTCCGACCAGCCAAATCAAAACTCGCGCTTCTTGCTTGAACACGCGAACTAAATCGGGATTGTGGGTGTGTTTCAAGACTTTTAAAATTTTGACAGTTCCCCATTCGTTTTCCCCGGTTCCCAAATCTTCGACTTCAAAAATGTCTGTGGGTCGTGCGGGATTGGGCGATCGCACTGGTTTAAGGATACGATAGCGATCGCCAATTAACAAATCCGTGCCACAAGCCTGACAATTTTGAGCAGCAGCAGGATTTTCGCGTTGTTCGCAGTGAGGATTGATGCAATAAATCATCTGTCTTGATACGTCCAGGACTGACGGATTTAACGAATTGAATCAATTATTAGCATAAAACCCAGCAGTTCTGACCTTACTACTGGGTTTATATTTACCGCCCATTTGCGCACGCTATCACATTTAAGTCAAGGATTTAAGATTAATAGCATCGCGCTCTACCGATTGAGCTACCCCCCTGCGTTTGGTAGAGGGGGCTGGATATGAGCCAGCAACCTCGATGATGTGATTTTCCTGACATTCGTTTTAGCGATCGGCGGTGAATGCTGAGTTTAGAGTAATAGCTTGCTGTTAAATTTGTACGCAATGCTGCCTCTGCCAATTGGGCTACCCCCCTATTTTGGGCCTATTTTGCGTAGGAGGGACAGGAGTCGAACCTGCACTATCACATTTGTACGGTTTAAGTTGAAGTTTTAGATTGAACTTGTACTCTGTTTATATCTTAAACCATAACTATCAAAAAAGCAAGCTCTTAGCGGAAAATAAATTGAAAAATTCGCTCTCCCACTCTCTGTTCCTCTACTTCAGAATTGTTAGCTTCTTCGCGGGCGAACATAACAGCTTGCTGCAAGATTTCCACCCTTTGCAGCAACTCATTGATCCGCCGCGCTGGCAAAGCTCCAGAAAACTTGACAGTCCGCCAATAGCCGATAGTAATATCTTCGTAATAAACATCGACTTGAGCCGGATGGTGTTCGGTAGCTTCAGCTTTAACGTGATTGCGCGGAGTTTTAAAAGTCTTGAGAGTTTGCACCGGTTCTGTGGCCCAACAGTCTGCCGAAGCATCGAAGTTCCAAGTCTCGGAAGCATCTAAGACAGGAAGTTTTTTGATAAATGCTTGCAAATCTGCTAACTGCTTTTCAATGAATAGCAGATAGCTGACGGGAACTTGGCTCAAAAGCACATTTCCGTCTACAGTTACGTCCGCGCGGGCGCTACAATTTGTCCAATCTTTGGTGGCGGTTACGTCGAAGAGTTTGGTCAAAACTTCAGTCGTTTTGCGGATAATCTCTTCGGCTTTGACTTCTACTTTTTTGGACTCTGGCGGCAGTTGTTCGCCTTCTTCGTCTTTGGGACGGTAAGTGCGGGAGATTCCAGAAAGCACAGCGGGCTTCTGGAGAGCTTTTTGAGCTTCTGCCAGTTCTTGAACCGAGCGGCTTTTAATGCCTTTTTCGATCGCAATAATCTGATTTAAGCGTGCCATTGTTCGATTTTATTGACGCTGAACTCATATCAAGCCGGGTTAATACTGATAATCAAATGTTTTGTCCTGTGGCTTTTGGGGCTTTGAGAACCCTTCGTCCTCAGTACAAACCTCACGATCGTTCTTTAACCAAACTTGCTCATTATGTAGTATGACACACTTCAAAATAAATTACAAGCTTTCTTTTCTAGGCGCGGTGCCAAGAGATCCCGTCGCTACCGTACTCAGCAGTTTATCTCTCAAAAACTCGGCAAAATCTCTAGCGTCGCTGCGGATCAAGTGAACCCCGTCATTGGTACGCCATTCTCGCTCTTTCGGGGGTGGCAGCCACTCAAAACGGTCGGACGGAAACAGCTTTTTAGCCAATTCTTGGACTTTTTTTCTCCTGATTGCAGCGTTAACTCGTGACTCTTGCGGTATGTCAAATAAAACTACTTTTGCCCCGCTATTTTTGTTGATTTCTGCGATTTGAGTTTTAATAAACTCAGCTTCTTTTTTTATAGCTTCTGCATCTTTTTCAGACAAAGGTTGACTTTGAATATCAACTATCGTTTGGATAGCTTTTTGCGATAATTCTGGAGTAAGATTTCGACCTTCCAAGCTATCTAGTGCCTCTCGCGTCATTTGTTTTAAATTCTGCTTCGAGCGACTTTTTAAAGAATCAATAAAAACGCTAATCGGACGGTATTCCTCTCTCATCATAGGCAGATACTTACGCATCCAGTAAAAAATAGGGTGATACAAAGAATCAAGTAAGTCAGCATCTCTTTTGCGAACAATAGTATCATTAATTTCTACCAAGATAATAGGAGGCTTGCTTTTACTTCTTTTAACTATTTCTAAACCTGTTTGGCTCGCTCCTCCCCCCAAAGCTATGCTTTTTACGCCCTCTCCAATTTGTTTTTCATTAAGGTTGGCAGCTAGGGAACTACCTACGATTACCATTCTCAGATCTGAATCATCCTGATATACATACCTTTGAGCTTTGACAATATTATTTTGAATCAGGCTAGCTCCGTCAGAAGCTGGCAAAACTCCGCCGCTGACGAGCACTTGATAAAAACTCATTATAAACAGAAAAATTAGTAGCGGGCGCAAAATCGGTCGCAAATGGAATTTGACAAACATAGAACACCTTCTAGAATTGGAAATAAATAAATTGTTTCGAGCTGCCACTGTTGAGGAAGATCATTGCTAGCATAATTCCTAAAGCTAAATCTTGATAAAGGCTCCAGACTTTTTGGCCGTTTTTATTTGAATCCTGTTTCATGCGATTTTGCCAAGTGGGAAAATGGGGAATGTGATAAATCACTACTGGTAGCGAAAAAATTAGCGTCGGAATAATATGACTCCAACCGGGCTTGACTTTATAGTTGCGAACTAAAGTAACTACGAAGTCAACCGCTTCTTCAAATCGAGGCAGCTTGAAAAGCAGCCATCCCACGGAAACAAAAGAGAAAATTCCTAAAACGCTAAGGCTGTCCAATAATAATTGCTGCCAGATTGGTTTGGTTTTTGCTTGATTTGGTTCTTGCAATTTATTTTTGGATTTGTCGAACCCAAAAAAGCGTTCTACTGCTAAACCTAATCCGTGATAAATTCCCCAAACTGCATAACTCCAAGCAGCCCCATGCCATAATCCTCCTAAAGTCATTACTATCATTAAGTTAACATAAGTTCTGATCTTTCCTTTGCGGTTTCCGCCGAGGGGAAAGTATAGATAATCTCGGAGCCAAGTTGATAGGGAAATGTGCCACCTTCTCCAGAATTCGGAGAGGGAACGAGAGATGTAAGGAAAGTCGAAGTTGTCAGGAATTTTGTAGCCCAAAGCGGCTGCAAAACCGATCGCAATTAAGGAGTAACCGGCAAAATCCGCGAAAATCTGTATTGAGTAGCCAAACAGCAGTGTCAGGTTGGTAATAGTTCCAAATCCTTGATAGTAGGGAAAGCTGATCCAAAAGGTATAGTCTTTTAAGTTGTCGGCGATGACCATTTTTAGGAAGTAGCCGACAACGAGCGAGCGAAAAATGAAACTCCAAGGAATATCTTTAAAATATTTAGGAGCAATCTGCGGATAAAATGTCTGAGATTTTAAAATCGGGCCTGACAGTAAATTGGGGAAAAAGCCAATAAAAAATGAAGTATTGAGCAGGTGTTGGCTAAAGTTTGGCGAGACGTAAGCGTTTGCTGCAGTTTCGCTTTTGTTTTTTTGAGTCAGTACGTCTACGATTAAACTTATGCCTTCAAAGGTGTAGAAAGAAATGCCAATTGGTAGAGGCAATTTTAAGAATAAATAAGCAATGCTGCCTTCGGAACGAGCAATATTAAAAACATCGGTAACAAAGTTAGTTAGCAAACCAGAGTATTTAAACAAGCTCAAAATTAATACATTGAGAACGACTCCCGATAAAGCCCAAAAAAATCGCTGTTTTTTGTCAGAAATTCGGGCAACTTGAAAGCTGACTGTAGCGTTGATAATAATGGAAAGTAGCAGGATCAGCAACAGTGCGGGAGCGCTCCAACTGTAAAAAATAAAGCTGGCAATTATCAGGATGGGAACCTGCACTTTTTGCAACGGAGGGAAATAATATATGGCGAAAACAATCGCAAAAAATACTAAAAATTCAATACTGTTAAATAACATAATTTATGATTTTGCTCTTTTACGTAGCCTGTGACCCACTATATCAAGCGCTTGGGACTCATGGCAAGAGTGGCCCAGAACCCGCTCGCGATCGCGCATCCTACCAAAGTGTAGCAAATATCACTCTTTGTTAGCGCTGCGACTACCTCTTGAGATAGATGCGGAAATACCTCCCAGGTCGTGTTGTCACATTGAGAAATATTTCTTAACATATAGATAACAAAGGGAATCCGAGGAGACACCAAAAATCCTTAAGCCCTTGGGGTGCCCAGGTTAATCAGATTTTTCGCAAACAAGGGCTAAATCAATGAACAAGCTGCAAAACTCCGAAGTTTCAGCATTTTTGCCCATGCTCCAAAAAGGCATTTGGCTGTTTGGGATTCTCTCCTGGATATTCGGGCTGACAGATAGAACTATTGCACTATTATCTGACGGATATTTGTCGGCGATCGATATTGTCCAGCTATTTACAGCATCCTTTTTCTTCATTAGCTGGCTGTTGTTAAGCCCGTTTTTGGGTCTTAACTCCCAGAGTCAGCCGAAGGAAGAAGCATCTCCCTAGTTTTTAATTGGTAATGTTAGTTTCTCCATCGCTCTTTGTTTCTTCTGGGGCAAAGCGGGCCGGCCAAATGCGATCGCAAAAAAACAACGTTCCCGCCGTCACGCACAGCGGAATCGCTAACAGATTCAACAGCGGAATGCTCACCAAACCCAAACAAACCAAACCAAAACTCCCGCTGGCCGGCAAACTAGCCCAAATGATCTCCAACTTCTCCTGAAAAGGTCGCCTCCGCCTCTCCAAAGGTGCATCTAAAAAGTCCAAACAGACAATAGTCGCACCCAAAGCTACGCCACCCAAGCTGCTAAGAATAGAGCCGATGCCAGGGATAAAATGCAGCAGCAGCAGCGGTATGCCGAGGCTAAACAAAATTTGTAGTTTTCGCAGTTCAAAGGCGATCGCCCTTTGAATATCCCCAAAACTACTCGCCAAATTCATTGGTTCTTCTGCGGGCAATTGACCGTTCCGCAGAAGTTCCAATTGTTCCGAAAGTTTGCCGTACCAAGGCGAACCTAAAATCACGCCAAACTGCACTAACAAAAATCCAATTATCAGCAAAAGTCCTGACACTAGGAGTACCCGCAGCAGCCAGCCGAAAGCAACTGTTAACACGCCAAGAAAGCTCAGCCAAGCTGGAAAACTCGCAATTAGAGTATTAAATCGGACGGACAAATCGGCAACCAAAACGTCTATCCCTGCCAAACTGGGAAATAGCAAGCTTAAATAAAGACCGATACCAATTATAAAATTTAGCACCACGGGAACTAATACATAAGTCCATAGCTTGGGAGTTTGCAAAATCAGCGTGAAAGCTCGCAAAGGATAGGTGAAACCTGCCAGGAGTCCAATTGGTGCGGTAATGGCGGCGTGGGCGGGGTTTGAATTGAGCTGTTTAGACATATTTTCTGCTTTTGAGGACTTGACTCTATTTTCTATTATCCACTTTCCATTATTATTAATGATGAGGATTTATCGCAGGTTGCCCAAAAGTGAAGCTTTTTATTTACCATACCCCGGAACTTACGCCAGCCGACAAAATGCCGGCTTGCGCGATCGCAGTTGATGTGCTGCGGGCGACTACGACAATGGCAACTGCCCTGAATAATGGGGCGGAAGCTGTCCAAGTTTTCAGCGACTTAGATAAGCTAATGGCCGAGAGCGAAAAATGGCCCGCAGATAAGCGGATTCGCGCCGGAGAGCGAGGCGGCGGCAAAGTTGACGGATTTGATATGGGGAATTCCCCCTTCGACTGCACGCCAGAAAAGGTGACTGGGAAGCGAATTTTTATCAGCACAACTAACGGTACTCGGGCTCTGCAGCGAGTGCAAGCTGCTGCAACTGTGTTAACGGCGGCTTTGATTAACCGCAAATCTGTGGTGCAGTTTTTGTTAAATAAACAGCCGGAAACTATTTGGATTGTGGGTTCTGGTTGGGAAGGTAGTTATTCGCTGGAAGATACGGTTTGTGCTGGTGCGATCGCCCAAAGTCTGCTAGCAGAAAGCGGTATTCCTGCGAGCGATTTTGCTGGTAATGATGAAGTATTTGGGGCTATTGCTCTTTATTTACACTGGCAAGATCGGTTGCATGAATTGTTGGAAAAGGCAAGTCACGGCCAGCGCCTCCTCGGTTTAGGTGTTATTGAAGATTTAAAATATTGCGCGCAAACGGATACTTTAGATGTGCTGCCTGTGCAGCGAGAACCGGGAGTTTTGGTTAAGTCGGATTTTAAAATTCCTCAAGCTAATTTCTGGGATCCCTCATCAGAAAAAACGGCGAATTGAAATTTTCGGCGAATGCAGTATTAGTAAGGTGCGCCTAGGCGCACCCTACAGAAATTAGTAGGTAGTTAGTGAACAATATTTTTTTTATCAAGTAGAATTAAACATACTTGGTAGGGACAAAACATTGTTTTGTCCCTAGTCTATTGCAGCCAATTGAGAATTGCTGGATTCACCGCCGAAGCGCTGAATTAAACACTCGGCAATTCTGGCGGCTGCACCGGGTTCTCCCATGCGCCGCAAGCCATTTTCAGCGATTAGCTGCAACCTGTCGGGGTCGCGGAGCAAAGACTGCACGGTGCCTGCAACTTCAGCAGGATGTTTGACTAAAATTAATGACGGGCCTAAGAGGCGACTTTGAGCTTCTGCAAAAGCTGGAGTAAATTGCGGGCCGTTTCCGGGAATGGCGATCGCCGGTTTTCCTAAACCTACAAATTGTTCTGTAGCAGTCCCGGCCATTGCTATTGCTAAATCGGCTTCGTACAAACAATCGTTAAAACTTTGCTGAGTCAAAATCATCGTGGCGTTTCTCTGCACAAATGTCAAGGGCAATAGCAAATTAGGAGATTCTTTCCGAATTTCTTGACCGCTAGAAATAGGAGGTCGCAAAATACTTCCTTCTCGCCGCTGCGTTCTAGTTTCCCCGTCTTGTCGCCAGCCGAAAAATTCTAAACTAGGTCGCAAAGCTTCTAAGTTTAACTCTGGAGAAATGGCTCCGAAAAATAACAATTGGCGATCGGCAAACAGCGACAAAATTCCGGCTACAGCCTCTACTATTAGCAGCCAATTAGCATAGGCTTCCGGCGCTCTAGAACCGGGCAGTAAGGTGATGACGAGCGATCGCGACATCTCCCGAAACTCGGCGTCAGGGCCGTAAAAACCGGCGGGGTTTTCCGGTTCGAGTCCGTCCATCATAGGGTTTCCGAGATTGTAAGCGGGAATTCCCAGCTTTTGTAAAGTCTCGGCGGTTAGCGCGTCCCTGGCAAAAACGGCCCGACAGCGCGATCGAGTCATCAACCAGCGCTCCCAAGGCAAATAAACCGATCGCGGGCAACCCCACCAACCCAAGACTCGGGATTTGCGAGCCAGAGGCCCGTTCTCGTCGCGCAAATAATACTCTGACTTGGCAGTACCGACGAACGCATAGGGCGCGCCGCTGACCCAAGCAAACAGCAGCGGTACAATATCCCCGCAGGCTAAAATAACGCCGTCTTGATTCCCAGACTGTTGTTGGGTCCGCACCCAAGCGCGGATGGCTTTAAACTGAGCGATGGTCAACTGAAGCAGGCCGCCTTTGACATCGCGCAAAAATTCCCTCCCGTCCATGTAAATAAAGCCGCCCGAAGGCATTCGCTGCACCGGGCCGATGATGCGGGCGTTTTCTAGTTGAGCGAAAGCTTGCCCTTCACCCACTAGTGGAAACACGGCTAATTCTGGCGGATGCGGGTGCTGTTGCAGTTCCTGCAAGATGCGAAGGGCGATCGCGTCTTCTCCGTGGCCGTTACTGAGGCAAAGTAATTTCAATCCCAACTCTCTCAAAAACTGTCTCTGAATATATAGAAGCAAGATTAGCCACAGGATGCAAGGTGGTATAGCCGAAGGAAGAAGTAAGTGGAGCGACGATCGCACGAGGCGGGGACTTTTTGGTAAAATAGCAGATTAAACTCCTATTTTATAGGTAAAATCGGATGGTACAAACCCTGCCAAAATCTTTGACACTCCAAGAGTTTCTGAAGTTGCCAGAAACCAAACCAGCCAGCGAGTACATTGACGGTGCAATCATTCAAAAACCGATGCCTCAAGGAGAACATAGTGTCATTCAAGGCGAGTTGACAAGTGCTGCTAATGCTACTCTCAAACCTCAAAAGGTGGCGCGAGCATTTCCCGAACTACGGTGCATTTTTGGCGGTCGAGCGATCGTTCCAGACGTGAGTGTATTCACTTGGGAGCGCATTCCCCGTAAAGAAAATGGTGGTGTGGCAAATGTGTTTGCGATCGCCCCGGATTGGACAATTGAAATCCTCTCCCCCGACCAAAACCAAACTAAAGTTACTAAAAATATTTTACATTGTCTCAAACACGGAACTCAAATGGCTTGGTTAATCGATCCAGAGGAGCAATCGGTTTTTGTATATCGACCGACTCAATCAACGGAGGTGTTTGACGAACCAGAAGAGTTATTGCCTATGACATCTTTTGCCAGGGAATTGCAACTGACAGTAGGAGAATTATTTGGTCTATTAGAGTGATATCATGTCCGATCGAGCGACCGGACATGATATCACTACTGACCACTGACTACTTCCCCTCGATATATTGCTTTAAAGTATTCCGAATTTGTTTGAGCTGAAATCCCTTAGCAAGTTGGCGCAGCTTCGAGATAAACGGTACTAATTTAGGTTCTAAACTCTCCAGCTTAGCACTCTCCTCAAAAATTTCTTCAATGTCGCCCATAGCAGCGAGTTTCAAAATTTTTGCTACCGACTCAGAAGCCGCAGGTAACAGAGAAGAATAAGCAGGAAAATCCGATGCGGGTGACAAACAGAGAGTTTTGCGCTTTTTGTTTTCCGAAGTTTCCCCGTAAATCCATTCTAGCCCCAAATGCACGCGCAACTGTGCCAAAAAGTGATTTGCTTCGATCGGCTTGGGAAGAAAATCATCGCACCCTGCAAGGAGTCTCTCTTGCTGCGCCGCATCGAAAACGCTAGCTGACATAGCGATTAACACGATATTTTTTACCTCCGGTAACTCCCGCAATCTCCTAACAGTTTCTAAGCCATCCATTACAGGCATCCCCAAGTCAATAAAAATCACATCCGGTTGAAATTCAACTGATTTGTACAGGGATTCTTGACGGTTTTGTGCTTCTGCAACTTCAAATCCCAAACGCCTCAGCAACCTGCACAACAAATCGCGATTTAGTTGATTTTCATCCAGGATTAGCACTTTCCGCTTGTTGCCAACAAAACCAACAACCCAGCGTTTTTCCCGCAAAGGAGACACCTCTAAGTACCGTTGGACTGCGAGCACTTCTAAATCCAGCCAGAAAGTGCTGCCTTTTCCCAAAGTGCTGTTTACACCAATTTGGCTGCCCATCATTTTTGCTAGTTTCTGGCTGATCGAGAGTCCGAGACCCGTACCTTCAACAAATGTATTGCCTCCTACTTGGTGGAATGGCAAAAATATTTCTTCTAACTTGCTTTGGTCTATTCCTGTGCCAGTATCCTCGACTTGAAAGCGGATTTTTAAAGTGTGTTTGGCTGCGTTCGCATTTTGGGCGAAGCGCAGATAATTTTCTTTCAGTTCCGAACTCAAAATCGATAATTCATAATTTTCGCCTTGCCCTCGACTCCAGGCCTGTGTGCCTACATAGCCGACTTTAAAAGTCACACCTCCGCTGTTAGTAAACTTAACGGCATTGCTGAGTAAATTTATGAGAATTTGGCGCAATCTTTTTGGATCTACACAAACGCAGCTAGGCAGGGGAGATACTTGTTCGTAATTGAATAAAATTTCTTTTTGCGAGGCCCGCATCTGAAAGAGATCGGCAATGTTTTTGGTGAAATTTAGAAAATTTAACTCTTCTGGGTAGAGTTCCATTTTTCTAGCTTCGATTTTGGAAAGGTCTAAAACATCGTCGATTAGCATCAGCAGGTGTTGACCGCACTGTTGAATATTGCTGAGACTTTCTTGCTGATCGGAGTTTAAGTCTTTGTCGGTTTTCAAGATTTGAGCATAACCTAAAACGCCGTTTAAAGGCGTGCGTAGTTCGTGGCTCATGTTGGCGAGAAATTCGCTTTTAGCGCGGTTGGCGCTTTCTGCGACTTCTTTGGCTTGTTGGAGGGCAGATTCTGCAAGTTTGCGATCGGCAATTTCGGTTTGTGCTTGTTGAAATAGCGTCGATTGCTGGATCGCGATCGCCAATTGCACGCACAATTGCCGGAGGGATTCTATTTCTGAGGAATCCCAGGGACGGGGACCCCTGCAATCCTGGGCGATTAGCAGTCCCCAGAGCTGATTTTTTGCGGTCAGTTCGGTCTGGGAAATGTTTTCTCGTGCTTTTAAAATCGGCACTATTAAGTTAGCTTTTACTTCCAATCCTTCGAGAAATTTAATGTGGCATTCCGTCAAATTTTCTAGGTAAATATCTTCCATCGATCTAATACCGCCTTGCTGATAAACCTCAACAAATTTCTCTTTAAAACAGCCATCAAGATTGTTAAAATTTTGCAGCGAAATTCTATTTTTTGCCACTGATTCCACAACGACAAAGCCACTCCAGTCGGGATTAAAACGGTAAATAACTGTGCGGTCTGTTTGCAAAAAGTGCCGCACTTCTTCGACAGCAGTGCTGAGGACTTCTTCTAAATTGAGAGAGGAGCGAATGCGATCGAGCATGGCAACTACCAGCCGTTCTCGCCTTAATTGGTGCTGCAGGGCCATCTCGGCTTGTTTGCGTTCGGTGATGTCGGTAATTACTCCCACTAACCCGATTAAATGACCAGTTTCATCTTTAATGCCGTCGGCGCGAAATAAAGTTGTTACCAGTGCGTTGTTTTTAGTGTTGATTTTGAGTTCGCCTTGCCAAGATTTGCCTTTACGGATCGTTTTAAAAATTTCTAACAGCACTTTAGTTTGGGGGTAAATTGCTGTTAATCCGCCTGCTGTGTTTAGTTCTTCTGCTGTGTAGCCGTACTGTTGAATAAAGGCTTGATTGTGGTAGAACGATCGCCCTGTCAAGTCAGCAATGCCGATCGCATCGCTGGTGCTTTCCACTGCTTGAGTAACTCGCAGCAAATCTAATTCTGCTTGTTTGCGATCGCTAATATCAGTAATAGTGCCGATATAGCCTTTAATCTCCTGCTTGTCTCCGATTTCTGCAATTGCCTGACCTATCACCCAGATTACCCGACCATCTGGATGCTGAAAGCGGTATTCTGATTTAAAAGGTATTTTCTCAATAATTGCGCGATGCCATTCATTTTTTACCCGCTCGACATCATCAGAATGTATGGCATTCATCCAGCCCATTTCTGCTGCTAATTCTGCCTTTAATCCCGTAATTTCGCTCCACCGTTTATTCACGTAAAGGCAATTTCCCAAGGTGTCCGTATGGAATATGCAAACTGGCGATGCTTCTGCTAAAGTCTGGTAACGACGCTGGCTCAAGCGCAGGGCGGATTCTACCTGTTTTCTATTAGTTATATCGCGGACTATAGAAATAATTTCGCCACCGACAAGCATTGTCAGCGACAATTCTTGAGGGAACTTACTACCGTCCAGGCGCTGACCGATAGCTTCTATATTGCAGTACCCTTTTTGCAGGAGCATCGGCATTATTTGTAGTTCAAAAAATATATTTTCTGCTTTGCTGTAGAGCATTTTCCATTCCTTCCCATACAGTTCGCTAGGGCTGGTCAAACCGTACATTTTGAGATAAGCGTCATTGGAATAAATACATTCTTTATTATTATTAAAAATGGCGATACCGTCATAAGCAGCGGCCATTGCTACTGCTTGTCGCTGGAGTTGGGACTCTGCTTGTTTACGAGAGGTAATATCGTGACCCACTGAGTAGATTAAACCTTCTTCGCTAAATGGCGAGGATGTCCACAGGAAGCATTTGTAAGAACCATCTTTGCAGAGATAGCGGTTTTCAAAGGAGATACTGGAGGTACCTGCTATTAGTTTGGCTCCTTCGGCTGCGGTAGCTTTTCGATCGTCTGGATGAACAAATTCGATCATCGGCTTGGCAAAAAGCTCACCACTACTGTAGCCTAGAACCGTTGACCAAGCAGGGTTAAATCGTCTAAAATAGCCATCGAAACCTACAATACAAAGCAAGTCTAAGGAGATGGTAAAAAAGTGATCGCGCTCTGTTTGGGCTTGCTTTAATTCAGTAATATCCATCACTAAACCGTCCCAGAGAATATCGCCCTCGCTGCCAGATTTGCTTTCATTATTGAGCCTTTCCGGTCTCGCCGCTCCTTGCAGCCACTTAACTTTTCCAGATGGCAAAGTCTGTCGCCACTGCTGCTGCCAAGGTTCCAAGGTAGCGGCAGAAATTTCGATCGATGATTCTAAATCTAAGAAATCGTCTGCGTGAATTCCGCTGAAAATCAGTTCCGCATTTTGCTCGATTGCTTCTGCTTCTAATTCGTACAGTTGGCGACTGCCTGAAGAGACGTAGGGCAAAGACATTTTTCCAGTTGCTGACCTTCGTAATTGATAAATTGTTCCCGGTATGTTAGCTACCAATTTTTGAAAGCGAGCTTCGCTTTGTTCCAGGGCTTTTTGTTGCTGTCTGTATTCCGTAAAATCTCTAATTGTACCCACTATTACTTTACTGCCGTCTGCTATTTGAAAGACGCTTTTTTTTGTAGAAATTATGTGTTCTATCCCGGCAGAGTCTGTGAATTTTTCTTCGGTTTCCAAGCAGACACCCGTTGTCAATACTTCTTCATCTTTTGTCCAAAAAACAGCAGCTTCTGATTGGGGGAAAAAGTCATAATCTGATTTGCCGATCAGTTCTTCCCGCGATTTGCCGACCAACTGACAAAAAGCATCATTTAATATCATCCAGCGGTGTTGCTCGTCTTTGACAAAAATTGGGTCGGGCGTAGCATTTATGGTGTGGTTTAAAAATTCTTCTGACGCTTTCAGTTTGGCTTCGTAGCGGTAGCGATCGCTCACGTCCAACACAACTTCGATTATCCGGTCGATAGACCCGTCCCGGCGACGGATGCAGCGCAGGGAAACTCGCGTGTGAACTATTTCGCCGTTTTTTCTGAGCCACCTTTTGTCTAAGATGTAACCGTCGAGCCTACCTGCTAACATCTGAGAAAAATTTTCACAATTAGCCTCCAAATCCTCTGGATGAGTCAACTCTAGCCAATTCTTTTGCACGAGTTCGTAGCGCTCATAGCCCAGCAAATTGCACAGGGCATCGTTAACTTCTATCCAGTGGCAATTTAGAGGAATTTCGCTGTCAATAATTGGAGCGATGATGGCAATGCCGATCAGGGAATTTTCCACCACCGAGCGATATTTTTCTTCACTTTTTCGCAAAGCATCTTGACTGTTCTGGCGTTCTATGGCGTAACGGAGCGATCGAATTAACAGTTCGCTGTCGATTTTTCTTTTTACCAAATAATCCTGTACGCCGACCGAAATCAACCGCAGGGCAAGTTCTTCGTCGTTTTGGGCGGTCAGAACTACGATCGGCACATTTACCCCGTACTCTTGTACCCGAGCCACCGTCTCGATTCCCACACTATCTGGCAGTGAAAGGTCTAATAAAATTATGTCAAAAGTTTCTTGATTCAATCGCTCCTGCACTTCGCTGAGGCGCTCTACTTTCGTCAGCACTATACGCTGCGCGCCGCCTATTTCAGACAGCAAATCTTCAATCAGCTCAGCTTCCTGAGGGTTGTCTTCTACTAACAGAACTTTAAAGCAGATAGGAGGCAAAGCTAAGTTAAAAACTGCTTTCATAATATTTATTAACCAACAAAATATTAAACTAACTTGAATTTTACCTTTTATTTTAAGGGCTGTCATTCAATTCACGTACACATACATCGAGCGTCAGATTGGGGAGAGTAAGCAAGCGCTACAAAAAATATGTTTTAATTAAGATTTTATCACGCACCAACTCGACTGTCAACGGAAAATATTTTTTATTCTAACTGACATTTATACCACTTAAAAAAAGAATGCAACTGTAGCCTATCTCCCCACCAGGATAGTCACAGTTCTTCCAAATTATTCAATCTTTTCATCGGCCCTATTAAATAGTATCAACTTCTAAATTATATCTTTTAGGTTAGGATTTCTAACATATAAAGTATTTAATTTTACCTAGCTTATAGATTCTACCTTTTGCATAAATTATAGCAATTCTCAATAAAATGAGGTACACACCGATCGCAACTGATGCCCTATGCCCTATGCCCTATGCCCTATGCCCTATGCCCGCGAAAACACCTCATGTTACTGAGAAAGGCTATATGTCTCAATTAAGCGAGAGTAAAGTAAAAAGTTGAACCTTGCTCCGGTTCCGATTCCACCCAGATAGATCCGCCGTGAAGTTCCACAATCTTTTGACAAATTGCTAAACCAATACCTGTCCCCGAATATTCTCTTTGAGTATGCAAGCGCTGGAAAATTTGAAAGATACGTTTTTGATGCTGGGGAGCAATCCCAATTCCATTATCGGAGACAGAAATCAACCAGTTTTCCTCCTGTTTGCAAGCGGTAATATGAACCACAGGCGGTGCATCGTGGCGATATTTAATCGCATTGCTGACTAAATTTTGAAATAGCTGTACGAGTTGAGAAATATCCCCCATTACCGCAGGTAATTCGCTGTAGGTGACAACGGCTTTAGTCTCACTGATCGCCCCTTGCAGGTTCGCGAGTGCTTGCTCGACTGCGTGATTGCAATCTGTCATTTCAAAAGGTTTCCGACTCCGGCCAACGCGCGAATATTCGAGTAAATCGTCAATTAAAGTTTGCATTCTGGTGCAGCCCTGAACAATATTGCCGATAAACTTACTACCTTGGCTGTCGAGTTGGTCTTTGTAGCGTTTTTCTAAAAGTTGAGCGTAACTGGCAATGGTTGCTAAAGGCGCTTGCAAGTCATGAGAAGCCACATAAGCAAATTGTTCTAGTTCTGCATTTGAACGCGCCAATTCTTGGTTAGATTTTAATAGAGCAGATTCAGCGCGCTGGCGGTGGGATATCTCTTTTTGGAGTACCAAATTTTGCTCTTGCAGAGCTTTTTCTACAGCGAGCCGGGTGCTGATTTCTTGTTGCAAAATTTTATTTTTGTCCTGAAGAGTTTTTTCTACTGCTAAGCGACTCGTGATTTCTTCTTGCAGCAGCATATTTTGTTCTTTTAGCTGCTTTTGTAAATTCCGTAGGCTGAGGTGACTTTCGATGCGGACGAGAACTTCTTCAAACTGAAATGGCTTGCTGATATAGTCAACAGCGCCCACAGCAAATGCGTTTACTTTGTCAAATACTTCATCTTTAGCGCTGATAAAAATTACCGGGATTTCGCGAGTTTTTGCTTCTAGTTTCAAGTGCTGACAGACTTCGTAGCCGTTCATTTCCGGCATCATTATGTCGAGCAAAATCAAATCTGGTGGATTAGAATTGCAGGCTCTTAGAGCCATTTTTCCGTTAATCACGCAGCGGGGGGTGTAGCCCCTCTGAGTCAACATCGTAGACAACAGACGCAGGTTTTCTGGTGTATCGTCTACTACTAAAATGTTTCCTAACGGCGTCCCTGGTTGGTGATTGTTCATTAATTATTTCCCAGTTCCTCTTTTCTTCACAAAAAATGTTTGCAGCTATTTTATTTAGGACTTACGGAAAACACCCGGTTTCTAGTAGGAATATTGGGGAAATAAAACGAGGAATCCGCTCATAAACCGGGTGTTTAGCCGTTTGTGAACAAGCAAGTCCTGTTATTATTCCTTTACCAATCCTCAAATCCCCAGCAGCAGAGTCAAAGCATTATTGTCCCAAGTCAATCCTTTGTCTAAAACGTTAAATCCCGCGACTTTGCACATAGCTTCTAAAGCAGTAGCTGTAGGCAGCCACCAGCACGCCGCAAAGTTGTTCATGTCAAAAACTGCTTTCTCAGTTATCCCTATAAGTTGGTTGTTGTTGATGTATGTCCGCCAATAAGCTGTTAAAATAGCTCGTTCTGCGTCGTCCAAAGCGGGAATAAACATTACTCCAGAAGCGGGAATTTCATAGCGTCCCAACTCATTTTCTATCACTTCTTGAGTAATAGCTGAAGTGAAAATTAAATGCTCGCGAGTTATCTGACGCAAAGCAACTAAAATCTGCAACGGATGGGGGTGATGGTACAAAACTCCTGCACAGTGAACTACATCGTAAGGCTCGCCAATGTCTGCAAGCTGAATCTGAGTGATATCTTGATTGATACAGTCATAATTAGCAATATTTAAACTTGTCATGTGATTGTGAAAATCTTGCCACCAGTGCATGGATGCCGGCATGGCATCAATCATTGTCAGAGAAACTGCACCGTATTTGCTAGCTACAGAAACTTTTTCGCTGACAGTTCCCCACAAGCCACCGACTTCTGCAAAAGTCTTGCCTTGGGCGACTCGGGCAATGTAACGATCGCGAATATCCTTAGCTTCTAACTCTAATAATAGAGTAGATTCCCCTGTTTGACGCTGTTTTTCTAAAATCTCCTCTAATTTTTGGGAGATTTCTGGATCTTTGGGTCTAATTTCTAATGCCATCAAGTACAACATTATGGCTTCGTTACGCCGATCGCTCTCAGCAAACTTTTGGGCGATTTCGCAGTAAAATTCAGGAGCGTGCAGCGGCTGCATTTCGTGGTGATAGTAGCTAGTTGCTAGATCTGAATCTACCGGAGTTCTTTTAATTAGAGCCTTACCTAACTTCATGTAAATTTTCGGTAGAGACGGGTCGATTTTAAGCGCACAAAGGTAGGCAGAAACAGCATCGTTCCATTCGTGACTTTCACTCAAAGCATCGCCTAAATTGTAATAAGACCAAGAAATACGGGGATTAAGTTCAATAGCACGTTGATAAGCGGTAGCTGCGGCTTTCCACTGTTGAGTTTTTAACAGCACTTCTCCTAAATTGTGGTAAGTCCAAGAGAATTCTGGATTGAGTGCGATCGCCCGCCGATAAGCGAATGTTGCTTCTGCAAACTTTTGAAGTTTAACTAAAGTCAAAGCTAAGTTATAATGAGACCAAAATAAATCTGCATTTAGGGCGATCGCCCGTTCGTATACAGCCTCAGCTTCTGACCAGTTTTCTAGTTTAAAAAGAGCATCTCCTAACTTGTGAAAAGCTGCGAAGAAATTCGGGTCTACTTCAGTAGCGCGCTGGTAAGCCGCAGCGGATTCCGACCATTGCTCTAATCGATCGCAAGCTGCACCGATGCTGTAGTAAGACCAAGAATAATCCGGGTTGATTTCCACAGCCGTGCGGTAGGCGATCGCAGCTTCTTGCCATTTTTCTAAATTGAGCAGCACGCTGCCTAAGTTGTAGTATGACAAAAAAGAATTGGGATTTAAATCAATACTTTTTCGGTAGGCAGCCTCCGCTTCGCGCCAGAGTTCCTTAGCTTGTAAAACATTGCCTAATTTGTAATAAAACTCCGAAATATCCGGCTGGAGTTTAATAGCTTTGCGATAGTTAACAATAGCTTCGTCCCACTGTTTTAAGTCGCTAGCAGCTTCTGCTATTTTACAATAAGCTTCGCAACAACTAGGGTTTAAAAAAATGGTACGGTGGTAACAAACTAGCGCTTTTTCTGGCTTATTTTGGACTAGCAAAGTATTACCTAAATCTAGATATTCTTCTGCTATTTCTATTGGTTCCACAATAAGTGCTTGATACCAACAGTCTGCTGCTTCTTCAGCTTGACCGACTTGGGTAAATATCCGGCTCAAATTACGGTAAAATCCTGCAAAGTTTGGTTGCAGGGAGATGGCTTTTTGGTAACAGGCGATCGCCTCTTGCCACTGTTCCAAAGTAGCGCAGAGAGTGCCGAGGTTAGCAAAAGCTTCGGCAAAATCGGGTTGCAGGGCGATCGCAACTTTATACCAATACCTTGCGTCTTCTAGTTTACCCTGAGCTTGCAGCGCCTTTCCCAAAGTCTTGCAAGTCTCTGCAGAGTTGGGTTCAGATGCCAAAACTTGTTGGCAAAGTGCGATCGCTCGATCGAAGTTGCCTGTAGCTAAATAAAGTTCTGCCTGTTGCTGAAAATTCACCTGCGCTGTTTCCGAATTCATTTTTTATTTTCCTTTTGAGTAATCATTCCATGTAAAATTATATGCTACACTTTGCCAAAGTTCAAGTTTTTCTAAGTAGATATACGGAAGACAAAATAATGCTGAATGTCCGCCACATTAATCTAAACTATATAATCATAGGTTAACAGCGAGCTAAATAATGTCAACAGTCAATCAAACACCGCTAATCAGCGTAATTATACCTGTATATAATGGCGATCTCTACATCGTACAAGCGGTAGAAAGCGCCCTCTGTCAAACTTTTACTAACTTGGAGATTATAGTTGTAGACGATGGTTCGACAGATCGCACGCAGCAAGTATTGCAGCCTTATTTTGACAAAATTCGCTATATATACCAGGAAAATCAAGGAGTAGCAGTCGCCAGAAATATTGCTTCCCAACTAGCGCAAGGCGAGTTTTTGGCATTTCTAGATGCCGATGACTATTTCCTACCATCCAAGCTAGAGAAACAACTAGCTTGCTTTGACGCTGACCCCACCTTAGATATGGTGCAAACAGGTTGGTCGATCGTCGATGAAAGCGGGCGAGAGATTTCTGCTGTCAAGCCTTGGCAGCAAGCGTCTAAATTAGATTTAGAAAGCTTTATTTTATATAAATGCGTGCGGCCGAGTGCGATAATGCTGCGCCGAAAGTGGTGGGTAAAATTGGGCGGTTTTGATTCTCAGTTTCCACTAGCAGAAGATTTAGACTTTGCCTTGCGTTTAGCTTTAAAGGGGTGCAAAGCAGTTTGGCTAGAAGAAACACTTACCTGTTATCGCCAGCACAATTCTAATCTCATGTCAATCGGTTTTCGCGTAATGAAGAATATAGAAATAGTGATGAAAAAATTCTTCGCTCGACCCGATTTGCCTCAGTCAATCCGGAAGTTAAAAAACCCAGAACGCTATCAATGCTTAAAGTGGCTGGCATGGCGGATGTATCGCGACGGTCATCTAGCAGAGATGGCACAGTGTTTAGAAGAGTCATTACAATATACGCCTTTTTCGCCAACAAAAACAGTTTTGAATTGGCTAGAAAGTTTTCAGATGGCTTCGGAAGAATATGGTGAAAATTTTGACGCTTATTCGCTGAGTAAGTTAGCGGAATGGCAAGAGATAATTCTGATGGTGATGACTAATCCACCCCAATCTCAACAGAGTTCTCTTCCCACAGCTTCACCACCGCATGAAGCGAAGCTATCCCGTAGGGAAACGCACATTCTACTCTACAACACCGACGATCCGGGCGTGGGAGGATTAGCGCAGTATAATCATGCCATTCTTTGTCAGTTAGCCTTGTTAGGCTATCGAGTCACTTGCGTGCAAACCAAACATTCTAGCCCCTTGCTGGAGCGAGAACGAGAGTTAGGTATAGAGCATTTGTGGCTGGATTTTAGCGGTCATAAAGATTTACAGCGTGTGTTAAGAAATACTCAGGATGCACGAGAGCTTTTTGCTAGCAATCAACCGGATATGATTATTTTTAGCGATGGTTGGCCCTTTTCCAATTTTGCAGCTAAACAGGTAGTTATTGAAATGGGAATACCATACATGATGGTGATTGGGTTAGTTATGCCAGAACACGCAACTTTTGCCTGCGGGGATGTAGTGCCTTATGTAGAAGGAGTGCTCTACCACTGCCTGCAAGCTAGAGCCTTGATTGTTGGCGCTTACGAACATTTGAATTTATTATGCCAAGATTTCAAGTTGCCAAAAGAGCGAGGACAAGTGATTTACTTGGGGCGTTCTCCCAAATATTTTGCACATCCTAATGCTGCGGCTCGTCAACGCCTGCGACAAGAAATAGACATTCCTGAAGATGCGATTGTCTGTTTCACATCGGCTCGATTGGCATCGATTAAAGGGCATCGATATCAAATCGAAGCAATCAAGCAGTTGCAGCAGTCTCCTGTGTGGTCTAAACTGTATTTTGTGTGGGCAGGAACTGGTGAGGGAAGCGCTGACAATGTAGAAATAGAATTGACGGAAACTATTAAAGAGTTAGAGGTGAGCGATCGCGTAAAGTTGATCGGACAGCGCTGGGATATCCTAGATTGGCTGGATGCTAGCGACATATTCATTTTGACTTCTCTGGCAGATGCAGCGCCTTCTCTTGCAGTCATGGAAGCGATGGCTAAGGGATTGCCGGTAGTTGCAACGGCTGTGGGCGGTATTCCTGAAGGGCTTGGCGATACTGGGAAATTGTTGCCCAATCCGAATACCGATCCAGAGGGAACCGCTAGGGAATTGGCGAAAACTGTAGAAGCTTGGGCGATGAATCCAGAATTACGGCATCAAATCGGTCAAGCTTGCAAGCAGCGGGCCGAAAAACTATTCAAAGAGGAACGGATGTTGGCAGAGTCGATGGAGGCGATCGAAAAAGCTTTAGTTTGCGATGATAACCAAACAGATCAATTTGTTACTCAAAAAGAGGTTCAGAGGTCAATAACGAAGATAGAAAGCCGGGTGCATTACAGCTCTTTAGTGTGGAATGCTTGGCAGGCTTACTGTCAAGAAGATCTAAGCAGAATGCAGAAGTCGCTTCAAGAATCTTTGAAGTACACACCTTTTTTGACTACAGAAACGCTATTAAACTGGGTCGAATATTTTGGCAATTTCTCGTCAGCTAAAGGGCATAATTTAGATACATATTCTCTAATTAATTCAGCAGAATGGCAACAATTAGTCGAGCAAGTACAGGGTATTGAATCTGTATTTTATGCACGCTAAAACACCAGATTTACCTTGAAAATTCGGATTGTTGTCAGCAGTAAAATTGCATCTGCCTTCTGCCTGACATCCGTTACATCCGTTATATCCCTTACAGAACCCGTTGCCGAACCCTTCCTTATCACCGATAAAACTCATGTCAATGCCTAATTCGACACCGCGAGTAAGTGTAATTATTCCAGCATATAATGGCGATCGCTACATCGCGCAAGCGGTAGAAAGCGTCATCAGCCAAACCTATAAAAACTGGGAAATTATCATCGTAGACGACGGCTCAACCGACGACACCCGCCAAGCGTTGCAGCCTTATGTTGAAAAAATTCGCTATGTTTATCAGGAAAACCAAGGAGTAGCTGCCGCCCGCAACCGAGGAATTCAGGAATCCCGAGGTGAATTAATTGCTTTTTTAGATCAAGATGACTTTTTATTGTCAGATAAGTTAGCTGGACAAGTTGCGTTATTTGACGCTCAGCCATCATTAGGAATTGTTAATAGTGGCTGGCGAATGGTTAAAGAGCAAGGCGAAAGTATTTTCGATGTCAAACCCTGGGAATACTTGCCTCAGCTAGACTTAAAAACCTGGATTGTTTATCTGCCACTACTTCCCAGTGCGATGATGTTTTCGCGGCAGTGGCTGGAACGAGTGGGTGGCTTTGATTCTCAGTATGATTCAGTAGATGATGCCGACTTAATCTTGCGTTTAGCACTATCTGGCTGCGAAGCTGCTTGGTTGCCTGAAGTGACAGTATGCTACCGCCAGCACGGGCAAAATGTGTCCATCCAGAGAGCGCTAAAACAGGCAAACCTTTGTATTAAATTAAAGCAAAATTTCTTCAGTAGAGCCGACTTGCCAGAGGACATCCGCCAATTAGAAAATCAGGCGTTGTATGAAGCTCTGACATGGATGGCGTGGCAACTTTACTACAGCGGCTATCCGGCAGAAATGACTGACTATTTGCAAAAATCTTTAGATTATACCCCGTACTCCCTGACAGCAACTATAGCAGATTGGGTAAAGCGCATCACTGAAATTGCTAAGACCTACGGCTGCAATATCGATGCCATTTCTCTCAGAAAATTACCAGAATGGAAACAGTTAATGGCTAGTATTATTACTCCCAAAAAAGTGCGCGTCAGTGTCATCATCCCGGCTTACAACTGCGAGCGCTACATTGTCAGAGCCGTAGAGAGTGTTCTGGGCCAGACTTATCAAAACTGGGAAATTATCGTCGTAGACGACGGCTCAACTGACAACACTCGCCAAGTTTTGTCACCTTACCTCGATTTAATTCAATACATCTATCAAGATAACCAAGGAGCAGCCATTGCTCGAAATCATGCTTGCAAATTAGCAAAAGGGGAATTTTTAGCTTTTCTAGATGCTGACGACTTCTTCTTACCTGAAAAACTAGAAAAACAAGTAGCTTGTTTTGACGCTGACCCCACATTAGATATGGTGCAAACAGGTTGGGTTATCGTTGGCAAAAACGACGAAGGCATCTATGGAGTCAAGCCTTGGGAAGAAGAACCAAAATTAGATTTAGAAGCCTTTGTTTTCTACAAATCAGTGCGTCCCAGCGCCATGATGCTGCGGCGAGAGTGGTGGGAACGCTTGGGCGGTTTCGATCATCGCTTGCCACCAACCGAAGATTTAGATTTTGCGCTACGTTTAGCTTTAAAAGGCTGCAAGTCAGTTTGGTTAAAAGAGATATTAACCTGCTATCGTCAGCACGACAGCAATATCATGTCTAACGGCTCCAAATTAATGAAAAATACGGAAATTTTGATGGAGCAATTTTTCGCGCGGCCAGATTTGCCTCAGCACATCCGCGACTTGAAACGCGCGGAACGTTACAAGTGTTTCGTATGGATAGCATGGCGGATGTATCGCGACGGATATTTGGCAGAAATGGTCGAATGTCTGGAAAAATCTCTGCATTACACTAATCTGACAGGTACTGAAACTGTTTTTAATTGGCTGGAAACTTTTAAGGGAGTTTCGGAACAGTACGGCTACCACTTTGATGCCTATGCTTTAACCAATTTACAGGAATGGCAAGACATAGTGGCGATCGCAGCGAACAATCCTTATCAGTTCCAATCGGCTCCCAGTTCGACTTCTCGGCAGCCAAGAAAGCACGTACTCCTGTACACAGAAGACTCAGGAGTCGGCGGTTTGGCTCAGTTTAACCACTCGCTGATGTGTAAATTAGCTGCGGATGGCTACCGAGTAACCAGCGTTCAAAGTCAAGCTTCTAATCCTTTAATTACCGAACAAAAACAGCTAGGTATCGAACATCTTTGGCTAGAGTTCGACACGATGAAAGAGTTTTTGCGAATAGCTTACAATTTGGATGATGCTCAAAAGATTTACGCCCAGGCTCGACCGGATTTAATTATATTTAGTGACGGGTGGCCGATGGCTAACTTTGCAGCAAAACAAGTTGCGATCGAGCAAAATATACCGTACATAATCAGTCTGGGTTATATCAATCGCAATTATGAAACTTTCGATCGCGGCGATCAAATTCCCTATTTCGATGCAGTTGCCTACCAGTACCTGGTAGCCAAAGCAGCAGTAGCAGTTTCCCACGAGAATTTAAACTTGTTCCAAAGTCTATTTAAAGCGCATCTAGAACGGGGAAAAGTAATCTATTATGGCAGACCAAATAGTTATTTTGAGCCTCCGAATCTTTCAACTCGCCAACGCCTGCGTCAAGAACAAGGAATCCCCGAAAATGCTGTTGTTTGTTTCACGGCGGCGAGATTGACTCCCATTAAAGGATATCAGTATCAATTGCAGGCGATCGCCCAATTGAAAAATCGTCCAATTTGGTCCCAAATTTACTTTGTTTGGGCCGGACCTGGGTCTACTACTCACGACAATCTGGAACCTGAATTAAGAGCAACTGTGAGCCAATTGGGAGTAGAAGAACAGGTTAAATTCTTAGGACAGCGCTGGGATATTGCCGATTGGCTAGACGCCAGCGATATCTTTATTTTATCTTCCGAAGCTGAGGGAATGCCACTAGCAATTATGGAAGCAATGGCGAAAGGATTGCCCGTAATTGCCACAGCAGTCAGCGGTATTCCCGAAGAATTGGGAGACACGGGAAAGCTACTGCCCGATCCTACAATCGATCCAGCAGGAACAGTAAAAGAGTTAATAGAAACGGTCGAAATATGGGCCGAAAATCCCGAAGCGCGCAGGCTTGCAGGACAAGCTTGCAAAGCGCGAGCTCAAGAACTATTCAAAGAAGAACGAATGCTTCGGGAATATGGAGAAATAATTGAACAGGCATTTGTAAGTGATGAGAGCGACAGTTTCTCTATAAGTCCGAAACTCCAAAAGCAGGTACAGCAAGTGGATAGCCTGCTGAAATACTATTATTTAGTGTGGAAAGCTTGGGAGGCTTACGAGCGGGGAGATATGTCCGAGATGGTGAATAATTTGCAATCTGCTTGGGCTTGCACACCTTATTTTACCACAGAAACTATCTTTGATTGGGTAAAAAATTTTGGTATTTTAGCTGCGGAAAAAGGAGTTCCGTTCGATACCAACGAGCTGATTAACTCCCGCTCCTGGCAACAAGTGATAGAATCAATACAGGGTTTTGAAGTGTTGTCATCTGTTCGTTAAAACTGAGCTATAGCAGCATTCTCAGGAACGGGCAAGATGCCCATTCCACCAAACACCAACCAAAGAAAAATATGCAACTTAAATTCAAGTTCCCACGTATTCATAAACTGCTGCCAATTGGTTTAGCTATTGTCACTGTTCTGTTAATAGCCTATTTGGCACAGCCAAGAGCGATCGCCCAACTGCGATCGAACGTGACAGTAGATTTTGGACAGCCTGCCACCGGTACAATTTCCATGAGCGGCATCCTGCACGGAATCGACACTGCCAAACCGCCGGATAGCTCGATAAAACCCTTGCAGCCGAAACTTTGGCGGGCGGGGAGACTCGATATTTACGATCGAGTAATCGCCAGCGGAGCCGAGTTTCAGTTAGTAGTCAGCGACTTGTGGGGCTACGGTAGCAATCCCAATGGCTGGCCATATCAAAATTACCCCGCGTGGGAAGCATTCATCAGACAGTTAGCCCAGCAAAATAAAGGCAAAAAAATTATTTGGGATGTATGGAATGAACCAGATTTGAAAGATCCATTTTGGAAGGGAAGCAGAGAACAATTCTTTGAAACTTACAAAAGAGCTTACAAAATCTTGCGGGAAGAATTGGGACCGTCAGCCATGATTGGCGGGCCGAGCATCGGCCGCTACAGCAAAGAATATCTCGCCGCTTTTTTGGATTACTGCAAGGCTAACAAACTTGAAGTAAACTTCCTCTCATGGCACGAACTTAACGACACGATGATTTTATTTGTTGACGATCACGTAATTGAGGCTAAACGCAATTTTCAGCAAAGTCCCTCTTACAAGGAACTGAAATTGCAAAAAATTTACGTCAATGAAATTGTGGGGAACTTAGCGCAGTACCAGCCGGGGGAAATCTTAGGTTATTTGTATAACTTAGAGTATGCAAAAGCTGACGGTGCTTGCAGAGCTTGTTGGGAGAGCAAAGGGCCAAATAAAGTTAGCAATTGCTTCAACAATACGCTGAGTGGGATGGTCACGCCTAATACTTTTGAGCCGAGAGCAGCTTGGTGGACATACAAAGCTTATGCTGAGGGAGTTAATTCGCGGGTGCGGAGCTGGTCAAATAACAATCGCCTTGTCGCTTTAGCCAGCAAGTCAAATTCTGAAGGTAAAGCACAGATACTTTTAGGTTATTTCGATCCCAATTTTTCCTCAGCAACAACGGTAACATTAACCCTCGGCAATTTGGAGCAGCTAGGTATTCAAAGGGGTCAGAAAATCAATCTAAAATTAGAAAAAATTCCCAACAATCAAGAAGGAGCCGTGCCACAGCTTGTCACCGTTAAAGAAGAAAGTTTTTCGGTGGGTAGTGGCAGCTTGGCTTATGTTATCCCTAATTTCAACGTCCACGAAGGCTACTTATTGACGGTTACTAAGTGAGCTAGCTATCCTATTTAATTGCGGACAAGTTGTAGGGACACGGCCGTGCCGTGTCCTTATAAATATATAGCCGTGTTCTTACAAATATATAGATTTTAGCTGGGATTATTCAAAGATTTTTGCACCGATTCCAACCACCCTCGGACTGTTTGATTTTCGGATTGGGGGTCGTAGTAACACCCTAATTCATCGAGGATGAATGCTTCTAAATCGGCTGGGGCGATCGGCATTTCTAGCAGTTTGCTGAGTTCTTGCGATGCAGCTTCAACACTTTCGGGTGGTTCGCTGCTGCGGTAGTTGTTCACTACCTCGCTGGGAGTGTCAGCTTCTAAAGGCCAGTCTTGGTGAAAGTAGGAACTAAAAAATTGGGTTAAATGAGGAAATTGATTGATCATTGGGGATAAGCAGTGAGAATAAAGTATCCGGGAGGTAATTTGGCGCTGCGCTGGAGGACGATTCTCAGGCTAGTTGTCGAAGTTGCTTTGGATGCGCGGCGACGCAGAGTAATGCCAATGATTCTGTTGGCATTGTAGTCGATCGTATAACGATTGCCTCGACTTTTCACCCAGGAGTCGATCGCACTTTGATTTCTGTTCATTGCTTCTGCAATAGCCGCTTCGGCGACAGAACGATCAGTAAAAGAAGATGCTGCAGAAATTCTCGTTTCGCTTGCGAGTCGCTGTGCTAGTTGTGCTTCTGTTTTAGCAACGTGTCTCTCTAAAGTGTGCCCTCCTGCTGATTCGTGAAAGTCTAATCCGCCGCCCGGTATGTTCGGAACAAAAGCTAGGGTGGTTGGTGCTATAGTTAAGCCTTCCGGTGCAACAACCGTGGCATAAACACCAGCTATTGCCGATTGGAATAATATAATTATTGAGGCGATCGCACAGAGGATACCTAAAAACTTTTTTAGGCGATCGAGTTGATTTTTCATTGCTGTTGAATCTATTTCTTATATTTAGTATAGGTACTTGTTGGTGTTTTGTCTATTTCTTAATCGACTCTTAGTAAGTTGGAAAATGCGCTGTATTCAAATATACGGTTCGCAGTACCCACCCTACTGCTAGTTAGAAATTGCGCGCAGCATTCAAATACACGCTGCGGTTGCGCGCACCCTAAAATTATTTATAATAGTTCGTGATTTCTGCGGTTTACAAAGCTTCACTCACTATGAGAAAATGTTAATAATTCTTTGAAAAAAATCCTGATGATTGATGATAAGTTACTTTATTATCTTTAAAAATGTGAAAAAATGCAAGTAGTTATCCTAGCAGGTGGCCTCGGTACTCGTCTCAGAGAAGAAACAGAATTTCGTCCCAAACCCTTAGTTGAGGTGGGGGGGCATCCGATTATTTGGCACATCATGAAGATCTATGCACACTACGGTTTCCAAAACTTTATTGTGTGCTTGGGCTATCGCGGCAACATGATTAAAGAATATTTCCTAAATTATGAAGCCATGAACAATGACTTTACTATCTGTCTGGGACGCCAACATACCATCACTTATCACGAGGAACATCTCGAACAAGATTTTAAAGTGACACTAGCTGAAACTGGCGCCGCAAGCATGACAGGAGGGCGGGTAAAACGGATCGAAAAATATATCGATCGCGAGAATTTCATGGTGACATACGGCGATGGAGTAGCCGATGTCGATATTGAAGCCTTGATGGATTTTCACAAATCTCACGGGAAGCTGGCAACTGTCACTACATTTCGCCCGATTTCTCGCTTTGGAATTTTGGAGGTAGACAGCGATAGCCGCGTAGTTCAATTTACTGAAAAACCTCAAATCGACGGCTGGATCAGTGTTGGATATATGATATTTAACCGCCGGGTATTTGAGTATTTGGGGGGAGATGATTGTATTTTAGAACAAGAGCCGATGCAGCGTTTGGCGGCAGACGGACAGTTGATGGCTTACCGTCATGAGGGCTTCTTCTTTGCGATGGATACTTTTCGAGAGTACAAGTATTTAAACGAACTTTGGGATGAAGGGAAGGCTCCTTGGAAAGTGTGGAAATAAATTAGTTTGGGGGCGAGATTTAATTTCCGCCCCACACAAGGTTGACTAAAAATTACTATAAAATTACCTCCTAAATCCGGTTGCTTCGTAGATCTTTCGTGAGTTATCGCAAAAATCGTAGTAACTGGGTTTTTATAGATCCCTATCCGTGGGAAGTGAAACTTTTCCAAATAAGGTAAAACTCACTATAAAATAATTATAAAAAATGGATTCGCAAGAAATTCTCAACAGCACAAAAACTTACCTACAAAAGTGCGTTGCACCCCACGCGGAAATTATCGACAGCGACTCGGAAGCGCTAAAAACAGCAGTTGCGGGATTGGAAGATCGATCGCTCTTAGCGTTGCGAGTTCCCCAAAAATGGGGCGGCGCTGAAATTGCACCGGAGATTTTTTACCAATATCAAGAATTGACGGCTCGATATTCCGGCGCTTTGTCTTTCCTGCAAACTCAGCACCACAGCGCAACTGCAATGCTTGCCAACAGCGACAATGAAATGCTAAAAAGCAGATACTTGCCCGCGATCTCCCAAAAAGAGTTACGCTTGGGTATTGGGTTTTCGCATTTGCGGCGATCGGGCAATCCGGCAGTCACCGCAACTCCCACAAAAGCGGGCTATTTACTGTCAGGAAAAGTTCCTTGGGTAACAGGTTTTAGATTGTTTCAAAAGTTTATTGTAGCCGCGGTACTTCCTGACGAACGCGCTGTTTTCGGTTTAGTGCCTTTTGCCAATATTGAACGCGAATCGGGGAAAATAGCTTTTAGCGAAATCATGCAGTTAATCGCCATGAACTCGACTAATACTGTGACAGCCACTCTCGATAATTGGTGGCTGCATGAATCGGAAATAATTTCAGTTAAACCGGTCGGCTGGATTTCGGAAAACGACAGCAAAAATATACTGAATTTTGTCCCCGGTACTTTTGGCTGTATTCGAGCGGGATTGGATGTAATAGCAGCAGCGGCTGCTGTTAAGAATTCACCTTTGATAGCGGCGGCTTCCGAAAAATTAGAGCAAAAGCTCGATCGGCTAAAAGAGAAGCTCCAACAATCTCAACATAGCTCGAAAGCAGAACAATTAGCCCTGCGAGCTCAAGCCATTGATTTAGCGGTGCGTTGCGGGCACGCGGCGGTTGCAGTTTCTAGCGGTGCTGCTAACGGTGTGCTACACCCCGCCGGGAGAGTTTACCGAGAAGCTTTGGTGTATACTGTTTCCGGACAAACAAAGGATGTTATGGAAGCAACGCTCGATCGACTAATCGAATTTTAGATTTTATATTTTATATTGAGCTTGCAAAAGGTCAAAAACTCAACTTTGTTTAATAAATAATAGATATATTTAATCTGATGACAAACAACTTCAACTCAAATAACTTAAAAACTATAGCCTACAGCCAAATTATAGACTTAACCCATGTAATTCATCCAAATATTCCCATTTGGCCAGGAGATCCAGCCACAGAAATTGCCACAGTATCTCAAATAGACACAGACGGGTATTTCCTGCGAAAATTCTCAATGGGAGAACACAGCGGCACTCACATCAATGCACCCAACAGCTTTTATGCAGGAGGCGCCAGCATTGATAGTTATTCCCCGCAGTCGCTAGTTTCCCCTGCAATTACGATCGACCTCCGAGATCAAAGTCTTGCCAATCCCGACTACACTTTAACAATTGATGATATATTGACTTGGGAACGGCAGCACAAACTTATAGAACCGGGAAATCTAGTTTTATTGTATACTGGCTGGGAAGAAAAATGGGATAATCAGGGAGCATTTTTCAACCGAGACGATCGCGGAATTTGCCACTTTCCCGGATTTGGTAAAGCAGCCACTCAATTTTTGCTAGAAGAACGCTCTATCGGGGGAATTGGAACAGATACCCACGGAGTCGATACCGGGCAAGATGAAAGTTTGGCGGTTAATAAATTGGTATTGGAAAAGCAGCGAATAGTGCTGGAAAATCTGGCAAATCTCGACTTGTTACCTGCGGCTGACATCACTTTAGTTATCGGAATATTGCGCCTTTTGGGAGGTTCTGGTTCGCCCGTATCGGTGTTAGCTTTTGTTGCTTAGTACGGTCAAACTTACATCTTGTACCATTCTCAAGAACAGGCAAGATGCCTGTTCCACAAAGAGTGAAGTTTCTTGTGGAACAGGCATCTTGCCTGTTCCTAAATAGGTAATTGAGAATAGTGCAATATCTCAGGTAAAATTAGAGTGAGAGAAGTCGAGTAAAAACAATAAGATTAATGACAGAACTGCCCAAGGATCTCAACGAGGCGATCGCCCAATCCCGCATTGCCACCGCCGCTGCCCTCTCGGACGGCAAAAATCTACTGCAAGTCGAATTAGTATTTCCAGAAATCGCCCTGCAAGCACAGTCTATCACCCTACAATTCCTCCCAGAATTTGAGGAAATCTACCCTGGAGTCAAAGTCTTTTTTCCCGACGCCGGTGCGGCAGCCCTCGCGCGCCGCGACTGGGGAGAAACACCGTTTAAAGTCACTGATTTGGGCAGCAGTCGCAGCCCTGTTGAAGATAAAATAGCACCGGAAGATCAACTTTTCATTTTGATCAATCCAGCAGCCGTAGAAGTTGCCCAAGTCGAAAAAATTTACATAGCTGCGGCCGGTCGCCCAGTAATTCTACTCAACCCGCGCCTGGAAGATGTTGCCACTATAGGTATAGGCTATGCGGGCCGCCAATTGCGGGATCGATTCCTCAGCAAAATTGAATCCTGCTACTACATCAGATCCCTAGACACTGCTGCTTTATTCCGCTGCTACCCCCAATCGTGGCAAGTGTGGCTAGAAACAAACAACGAATACGAACTAATTTCTGAAACTGCCCAAAAACCAGTCGGAGACGATTTAGAGCGGATTTTAGCCAAAGCTCTCGGAACCGACGATCCTGACTCCACCACACCTGCCAAACCTGTAAAAAAGAAAGGTTTTTTGGCAGAACTCCAGACATTCCTCAAAGCTTTGACTCAGTGACAATCGTTAAGGCTCGATCGTATTTTAGGGTGTGTCAGCTAGGATTATTTTCGACTTGATCGGTCGGCTAATCGCTGATGCACCCTAAAGCGTGAAATAACTCAAAGCTTTGCCTCAGTAACAGCAGTTGCAGAAGCACAATTAACAGCTTGCCTGTGTTTCTATCCGTAGCTACGCAAACAGGTAGTCGCGAGCTTTACACGACATTTATACAAAGCAGTATAATGGGTGACACCCCTCCACCGTAAAAGAGGGGAGGCAAATAGCAGCAAAATCAGATGCTATAAGCTAGAGATGGGGCTTTTGAGTCAGGGAAGCGGATAAACACAATGGAGCACCGGCGCATTGTTATCGGGGACGTACACGGGCATTACGACGGGTTAATGACCCTGCTAGAGGCACTTGCCCCCAGCTCGAACGATCGCGTCTATTTTTTGGGAGACTTAATCGATCGTGGCCCCAAAAGCGCTCAGGTATTAGATTTTGTGCAGCAAAGCCCCTACCAAACTCTGTTGGGCAACCACGAACAACTGATGCTGGAGGCTTTGTCGGGGACGCCGATGGATATGCGAGCGTGGCAATCTTGGCTCTACAGTGGCGGCGATGCGACAGTAGCGAGCTACAGAGATACAGGGATGATGCCGTACAAACACCTAGAGTGGCTGCGATCGCTCCCCACGCACTTGGACTTAGGGGACATCTGGCTGGTTCACGCCGGCGTTGACCCCCATTTGTCGATCGATGAACAGTCGATCGAACAACTGTGTTGGATTCGCAAGGAATTTCACACCATGTCGAAACCCTATTTTCCCAATAAATTAATTATCACCGGTCACACGATCACCTTTACCTTTCATGGGGTCAGACCGGGCGAATTAGTCAGGGGCGAAGGGTGGTTGGATATTGACACGGGTGCTTATCATCCCAAAAGCGGCTGGCTGACAGGATTTGACCTCAGCTACCGCAGAGTTTATCAAGTAAATGTATTTAACAATCAAGTACGAATTTTGCCGTTTGACGAAGTTGTCAGGCAATTGAAGCCGCAGCCGATTGCACCCCCGAAACCTGCGATCGATTCTGTTGTTCCACAGCAGTGTTAAATCAAGTTTTCGTTGTAGGGTATGTCAGCTTAAGTCCGATCTATTAAATCGAAATTAACTTGCTGCTGACTTACCCTAGTAACTGGATTTGTTTTTTAACGAACCCCGAAGACGCGAAGATCGGGAAGTAAGAGAAGAGAAGAGAAAATAAGAGAGTGCCTGACTGATTTACATTTGCTAGGAACCTAAAAGCCTGCGGATTTCTAGCCTGTAATCCTCATTATCCAAACCTTCACCACTAGCAAGATCGGGATCTATAGCCTGCGAAATAGCAGCAATGCGATCGGCAGTAGCCGGGTGAGTGCTCAAAATGCTCGGAGGAGAAGGCTTGTTGAGCAACTTTTTCATAAAATCAACCATCCCAGATTGAGCGTAGCCCGCTCGCCCCATAGTTTGCAATCCCAACTGATCGGCTTCATACTCAGCTTGGCGGCTGTGGGGACGCCGCAAAGCCAATTCCACCCCAATCTGAACCGCCTGAGATCGATCGAGCCCAGTCGCCGAAGCTACACCTGAAGCTATGGCCATTTGACGCATTTGTTTAAGCGCGTGGCGAGCATTAATGTGAGCGATTTCGTGGGCGATCACACTTGCCAATTCTGCCTCATTGTCCGCCGCTGCCATCAACCCTTTATTCACATAAACAAAACCGCCCATAGTTGCAAAAGCATTAATCGTGTCGTCGTCAATCACTTGAAAAGTATAAGGAATATCGGGGCGAGTGCTTTCTTGAGCGAGCCGCTGACCGATGCGGTTGATATATTCTGTAGTGTCCCGATCGCGGTCAATCTTAAACTCGCTGTTGGTTAACTGCTGATTAATTTGTTGGCCAATAGTTACCTCTTGGCGATCGGACATATTCGACAATTGAATAACTTGAATGCCCCGAAAAATCAGTTCAGGCAAAGAAAATGCTTGAGTCGGTTCCGGGGAAACCACCCCGATACCCGCAGCCACAATCAGGGACAGAAACAGATAAATCCCCCGACCGCAAGTACGCCGGCAAGTCAACCAAAAACTTTTTAACATGAGTGATACGTGCCAGAAGTTAGATAAAATTGTAGGAAAAACTCGAAAAGTCACTAAATAGGCAGACGTAATTTGAGGCTGCTTAGTTGCTATTCTAGCTTTTTGTCAATTTTGAACGGCGCCACCAGCTTTTGGGCGATCCAGCCAAGGCTAACCAACCGCCGTTAACTGCCTTCTGGGTTAAGTGCCCCAGTCATGCGGATTTTGGGCGATCGTTGTGGTAATATCTTTTAGCTTCAGGACTTACGCATCAATAAAGTATGTCATTGCCAGCGGTAGCTCAGCAATAGCAGCATCTGTTTTTCATCGATGTCTGCGTAAGTCCTGAGCTTGTAAACATACTCCTGTCGCTATCAGTATAATAGGCGATTTATGAAAATTTTGGATTCTCAAGGCCGGCTGTTCGGCAAACTCAGCATCCTAGACGTAGGTGCCGCTCTAATCGTACTGCTAGTTGCAGTCGGAATCTTCTTCTTTCCCGGCACTTCTGGCGGTTCCGTCGCTCAAGTCGGCACCAGTGTCAAACCTGTAGAAATTGATGCAATTGCGATCGGTCTCAAAGGAACAAACGTTCAAGATTTGTTCAAAGCAGGCGATAAAATCAATGTGGTGATCCGCAATCAACCCTCCGGTCAGATTACCATCAAATCTGTCAAAACTCTCACCAGAACCCTAGCAGTTCCTCAGCCCAACGGCACTCTGAAAGCTCTCCCCGATCCCAGAGAAGAAGAAGCTTTCAGCAAAAATATGATGTTTACCTTAGAGGGAAAAGGTCAACTTACTGAAAATGGCCCGGTTTTAGGTAATACGAAAGTCAAAATTGGCACTACGCTAGAGCTTGAAGGCAACAAGTACATTTTCAACGCCAGCGTTATCGACGTGCGAGTCAAAGAATAATTAGTAGTCAGTTGTCAGTTGACAGTTGACAGTTGTCAGTGGTCATTGGTGTCAAATTCAGACTAAAATTCATGATAAATCTCGCTTATAGCAGAGTCTAGATCACCCCTAGCCCCCCTTAAGAAAGGGGGGGACAAGATTATTGTCAAAGTCCCCTTTATTAAGGGGGATCTAGACTTGGATATAAACGAGAGATACAGCGGTCTTTAGGATTAAGTTGACATCTATGGGTAGTGGGAAATTAATCTTCCTTCTTCCCTCGAATCTGAAACCTCTATCCGTGACATCCGTTTGCATCCGTTAAAAAATCCGTTGCCGAACTTCTTCACCCTTCCGAAAGCAATTTTAAGTATTGCCGAATTAAGCCAATCGTGACAGCGGGAATTTCTAACTGCGGAGTCAAACCTACATTTTCCAGAGGTTGAAAAACTTTGATTGCTTCGGGGTTGAGGTTGGCCAACCGCTGGCCGATATCGGGTCCGGTAAACTGCGATTTTTCTCCCCAAATAATCGCTGTCGGTGTTGTTAGCTGAGTAATGTACAGCGACAAATCAAAGCACAAATCTCCCCGCACAAAAGACAGGGCGGCATATTCTGCATTTGGTTCCAAAGCAGATGCGAGGTAAGCATCTACAATTTCTTGGTAAACGCGACGCGAATCGGCAAATTGTCGTTGTTCTAGGAAGCTACGGATGCCGCCGTCTGTGGCGATTCCGGTACTGTAGAGCAAGCGATCTAAAATCGGCGTGTTGACTAGCTTAGCGAAGAAACTGCTGCCGTAATCTTGTCCGAAGTCAGACAAACCGCTGGGTATGGTCAAAATTAGGGATTTGAAGAGATCCGGCCGTGCGATCGCAGCTCGAATCGCGATCGCCCCTGTTAGCGAAGAAGCAACCACTTCTGTCGGACTGCCACAAGTTTTTTCGAGAAATTCGATCAAAGTTGTGATATAATCTTCTACCTGATAATTTCTTGCCGGATGTTCCGATCGCCCCCAACCGATTAAATCAGGTGCTAAAATTCGATATTCTGCCGCAAAAGCCGGATAAACTTTCGACCATTCGTAGGCACTCGACCCGCCACCAAAACCGTGAAAAAATACTAAGTTTGGTTGATTTTCCGAAGTTGAGGTCGGCAACCCCATCCAAGGCATTTTTTCAGCAGTGTAGTAGACCATTCTGCCGAGAGAAGTAACTATTGATCGCTGACCGAAGCCGAGGGGCACAAGCATAAACTAACCTCAATCGCTGTTATATTTTAGATTCTTTTGAGCCGCCCCATCTTTGTTTAAAAAACTTGCAAAGCTGGTGGCGTTTTTGTAAAGATTGAGTAATGATTTAAATCTATTTTAGTACAGGTGAAGCGTGAAACTACAGACAGCAAGTAAGTTTTGCGATTTGGGCAATTCGGCTGTGTAGTTATCCTTACCCTTGCAAACTACCGCCGATCGGAGATAATAGCAAAATGATGGGTAAGACCCCTCACCAAAATAGAGTCTGTTCGCCAACCCCGAAACCAGGCGCTCGGAAAGGAGGACTATTAGAACTCGCTTTCAGGCAGGCAGCAGGTTGGCAGACCCTGGCCAATGACAAATCATTAATCACGATATTTTGCGGAGCAGTGGCTTTTGAGGTCGAAAGTCTTTGTTGGAGGGCGGGCAATGGGGTTTCGATTCCTAATTGCAGGTTTGGCAATCACTGGCCTCGCCGTTATCAATTCCAAAACAGAAGAAACAACTAATCTCAGGGAGGTCTACTAAAATGCAACTGCTCAGAAAACGGGATCGCGAGGGTTTTATGGTTGATGCAAAAAGTCTTCAATCTGACGGGTTTGCAGAATTTGACACAGCCTGTCGAAGCATGGATTTAAACGACAAAAAGTCTTTTGTCGCCACTCCAGAACGCTCAGGTGCAGGGTCAGAGGTGCGCTCGCGCGCCACAACAGTACCTGCGATCGTCCGCGTAGCTTTAGAAGACTTGAAATGCTTTGAAGTAGTAGAACACCAGTTTGCACATTGGGGGGTGACTTTTAGCAATGCCGTCGCCATCCAACCTTCAAACCCAGCCTTTTTCACGGGTTCTGGAGCAACAGTGTTAATGGGTGCCCCCAAAAGCGGACTGATAGAAGTAACTTTTAAGTATCCAGTTCGCTGGGTTTCGGGACTTGTCACCAGTTCGCGACGAACTGTTTTATCTGCTTGTGACATTGACGGCAACCCAATTGTTCAGGATGAAATGCCGGCGCCCAATCTGGTCGGGTCTAATTCTCCGATCGCCCCTAGGGCTCCCCTGCGCGTAAAAGCTCGGAATATTCATAAAATTACTTTTTACGCTTTTGACGGTCAGCTAATAGTCGATGACTTGATGTTTGGATTTTAAAGCCATGCCATAAGTAGCATCCCAAGTCTGCAAACCTTCGAGAAGGGCATTGCGGACTAAAGCTTCTGGTTCCCGACTCAGCATCAGCCGAAAACACTCGGCAGCGCGGGAACGGGCGATCGAACTTTTGACTGAACTCACAGGACCAAACCCACCCTTATTCACCAAATCGGTCATTTGTCGCACTGCAATCAAACGCTTCACGGGGTCAGCATCAGTCAAATCCGCCAGAATGCGATCGAGCGCCACTTCATCTTTTGCGGCCCCCAGACTCAACCCTTGCCGCAGCAAAAGTCCTGCAATCGCGAGCGTGCCCAAATTCTGCAAAATCACGCTCAAAGCCATCCAGTGGCTCTCGGAGTCCGCCCAAATCGCCAAAGTCATGTAAGCGCCCAAGGTAGCAATCCCGCCCGTGCCCACGGCTAAAACGAATCGGCGGTTCGGGCCCTCCCAAAATTGCTCGCCTTTTGCTCGCAGCAATTGCCAGTCCCACGACTGCCCTCGGTAAACCAGCATCATCGCTGCTATCCCCAGACCGGTGGAAAACAGTAACTGACTGTTCCACCACCCCCAAACTGCTGCCAGGGTGACAACGGCCAGCCAACCTTTCGATCGAGTCAAATGCTCTAGCAGCCACTTGAGAAGAGCAGTAGAAACCACAGGCGATCGGGCCCAGGAGGTCTTACCATCTGCCCTCCTACGCCTTGTTTCGGCAGTCCGGCCTGTGGCTGTTGGGGTTCCCGGCGGGCGATGATCGTCCGAACTAAATTCCCTCAAAGCTTGACCATCAGTTATTTCTAAAGACAGGTCGCTCAAGGGGAGATTGCCGAGTTCCAAAGTGCGATCGGACACTTTCACAGGCGATCTATTCAGCTTGGTTGTAGTTTTTTTAACTTGATTCATACTGACTCTTTTGAAAAATAACTTAAAGTTATCCAGCCTTTTTTAGCACTGATTTAGATTCTCGGTAAACAAGAGTCTAAGACTCTATGATACCCGAAATTCAAACCCGTGACGAGTACCGCAACTGCGCGGAATTCCGAGAAATCCTTACCCAAAATAGAGCTATTGAAGATTGTTGAGAAAAGCACCACAGGCTAACAGGGAATATTTCTGCATCACTCTTGAGACAGAATGGCGCTCGGAGTTGGCATGATGGCAAAAAATCGAAATTTTTTAATTTCAGAAAAGAGGGGAATTTTGAGTGATTGAATTCGTCTGCCAAGAAATGCACGACGAAAATTTAGCCTTTTGCCCGCAGGCCCGGACTCTGGCTGCTACCCCGGTGTCAGATGAGGCTGGGCTCAGCTTGACCAGCGGGACGAACCGCAGCCTCCGGGCGGGCCGAGAATCCAGACACAGATAGTATTGTTGGATAATTAGCAGGAGCATTCCTAAACTGCTAAGATTTTTGAATTAATGGGAGTTGAGGAAGCCCATCATCCGGGTTCAAACCGGTAAAGCAGCAAGGCAAACAACCGATAGATCGTGTTCGGCAATTGCGGAGGCTGGAAAAACAGCGGCTTTTGACCAAACTCAGACAGAACTGCTGCCCCAAAGTGTGTCTGCGGAGGTTAGGCTAGTGAAGAGAGGAAAAGAATAGTTACGATCGAGACTTGATTAGTCTACCTTGTAACTTATTGCTCAGTTGTCAAGCCCAACAGTTTTGCATTCTCTGGCAAGCGAGACTCTTGGCACTTCCAACAAGTGGGGAACTCGACCGTCAAAGAACTTGGGTTTGATGGTAAAGCCCTTAGTAATATGTAAACACCTTACCGATAACTCGCCGGAACAATCTTGCAAGAAAACCCATGTCTAGTATGCAAAACCAATTCACGGTTCACTTCTGGGGCGTTAGAGGTAGCATAGCGTCTCCCGGGGCAGAAACAGTACGTTACGGGGGCAACACGCCCTGTGTAGAAATGCGAGTGGGTGACAGTCGCCTAATTTTCGATGGTGGTACTGGATTGCGGGTTTTGGGACAAACTCTCCTGTCCCAGATGCCCGTAAAAGCTCATATGTTTTTTACTCACTCTCACTGGGATCACATTCAAGGATTCCCCTTTTTTGTCCCAGCTTTTATTCCTGGGAACTGCTTTCACATCTATGGGGCTATTGCTCCTAATAAGGCTACTATCCAGCAGCGCCTCCACGACCAGATGCTGCACCCCAATTTTCCGGTGCCCCTGCAAATTATGGGGGCAGACCTGAAATTTAACGATATAGAAGTTGGCAAACCGCTGGAACTCGGAGAGATTAAGGTGGAAACTGCTTTGTTGAACCATCCGGGGGAAGCTATAGGCTACCGCGTCAACTGGCGGGGGTATGCGGCTGCTTACGTGACTGATACCGAACATTTTCCCGATCGTTTAGACGAAAATGTGCTGTATTTGGCTCAGGATGCTGAGGTGCTGATCTACGACGCTACTTATACCGATGAGGAGTATTATGCTGAGAAGAGCAGCAAGGTCGGCTGGGGACATTCGACTTGGCAGGAAGCGGTGAAGGTGGCAAAGGCTGCTAATGTCAAAAAGTTGGTGATTTTTCACCACGACCCGCTGCACAATGACGAGTTTTTAGACAGGGTGGGAGAACAAGTTGCTCAAAGGTTCCCGAACAGTTTGATGGCGCGGGAAGGTTTGTCGTTACAATTGCTGCCTCCTGATAACGATTTGTCTGAAGCGTCGGTGCAAGCGCCTCAAGTGTCTGTCTGAGGGATTTGAGCTTGTCAAATGCTTCTGAAATCTCGATCGGTGAAATCTGAAATTTAAGCGAGGGCTGACCTCACTCAAAGACGGATACCGTGCCACGTACTCCTGTCGTGGAAAACCAAAAAGTTTAGACCAAAGTTCAAACTTCCAGATTTATCTGTGGAGTCAATTCTAAAATCTAAAATCTAAAATCTAAAATCGACTGGCGATCGCAATCTGGCTAAGTATGTCAAAATTTTAAGCGTGTGGGTAACTTCTTCTTGTACCGCTGCTCTGACTCCAACTTCTGTTGCCTTGGGAAACTTTGATGGTTTGCACCTAGGGCATCAACAAGTCGTGCAGCCAATTTTAAATCGATCGCTGGGGCCAAATTCTGCGACGGTTTTTGCGTCGGCAGAAAACTTGCGTTCAAACGCTGGCACAGCTCAAAATTTGGAAAGCGAACCTCCGGCGACCTGCTACAAAGACTCAGCAGCACCACCCGATGGAGCCGACAGCGGCCGTAATTATGATGGTTTGATAGGCCAGACGAAGGCAGAGGGGAACAGCCTCTCTGGTCGCGATTATGATGGGGTCGATCGGCTTTACGGCACTGTGGTGACATTCGATCCGCACCCGCAAGAATTCTTTACGGGTCAACCGAAAAAACTGCTGACGCCTCTGGCAGAAAAGGTAGAATTGCTCGCAGCAATGGGCGTCGAGCAACTTGTGCTGCTGCCGTTCGATCGAGAATTGGCGGCTTTGACTGCTTGTGAGTTTGTCGAGGAAATTTTGGTGCGACAACTAAAAGCCAGTCGAATTAGTGTGGGGGTTGATTTTCGGTTTGGGCGGGGACGCGCTGGGACGGCTGTGGATTTGCAGTCGATCGCCGCCGGTTACGGTATTGATGTTGCTCTTGTACCGCTGCACAATTGCGGTGAGGGCGATCGGATCAGCAGTTCTGCAATCCGCGAAGGTCTGGCATCCGGCGACCTCCCAAGAGCGAATCAGTTGCTGGGGCGACCTTACAGTTTAGTCGGAACTGTGGTTGGCGGACAGCGGCTGGGCAGGATGATCGGATTTCCCACTGCTAATATCGAACTGCCGCCGGAAAAATTTTTGCCACGTTTTGGCGTGTATGCGGTGCGAGTTTCGGTGAAGCATGGATGGGAAAAGATGAAAGAGGAAAGTTCTTCCTATCAGCGGGAAAATCCAAAATCTCTAATTCCCGGCGCAGCATCAAATTTATCTTTTGTCAATGGGGTGATGAATGTTGGCTGCCGCCCGACAGTAGACGGGCTGCAACCCACTGTGGAAGTTCACCTGTTAGATTGGTCGGGGGATTTGTACGGTCAAACCTTGAGCGCGAGTTTGGTAGAGTTTTTGCGGCCAGAACAAAAATTCGCTTCTATGGATGATCTCAAAACTCAAATTCAGGCAGATTGCGATATTGCTAGAAGCCTCTTAACTGCTAAAGTCTAATAATTATGTGATCTAGAACGGCCGATCGGTTTTAAAAATGGTGCAAGATGAGTCAGACTAAATTCTAGTTGTACAAATCCGCAGTCCGCAAGGCAAAGACTCAAGATTTTGGCAATTTGATGTTTGATCCACAATTAGCAATTAGCAATTAGCAATCAGGGATATGAGACAACATATTGAGCGGCTCAAACAAAATCTAAGCAAAACTATGGTCGGCAAAGCGGATGCTATTCGCTTGGTGCTGGTAGCCGTGTTTTCGGGTGGGCACGCGCTGCTGGAAGACGTGCCCGGTGTGGGAAAAACGCTGCTGGCGAAGTCTTTGGCGCGATCGATCGATGGGAAGTTTCAGCGGATTCAGTGCACTCCCGATTTGTTACCGACGGATATCACGGGTACTAATATTTGGAATCCGCGCAGCGGAGAGTTTGAGTTTTTGCCCGGGCCAGTTTTTGCAAATGTTTTGCTTGCCGATGAAATTAATCGAGCGACGCCGCGAACTCAGTCAGCTTTGCTGGAAGTGATGGAAGAAAAGCAGGTGACAGTAGATGGAGTTTCTCGGAATGTTCCGGCGCCGTTTTTTGTGATTGCGACTCAGAACCCGATCGAATATCAAGGCACTTTTCCGCTGCCGGAAGCGCAGATGGATCGGTTTACTTTGTCTTTGACTTTGGGCTATCCCGCTGCGGTGGAAGAATTGCAAATGTTGGAACGGCTTTCTAATAGTTTTGCAGTGGAAGATTTGCAGCCTTGTATTTCTTTGCAACAGGTGCAGGAATTGCGGCGTTTGTGCGCTGCTGTGAAGGTGGAAGGCTCTTTGAAACAGTATATGGTAGATTTGGTGCGATCGACGCGGGAAGATGAGGAGATTACTCTGGGGGTGAGTCCCCGGGGTGCGGTGGCTTTGCACCGGGCATCCCAGGCTTTGGCATTTATGGAGGGCCGGGATTTTGCTACTGATGATGATGTTAAGTATGTGGCGCCGCACGTACTATCTCACCGTTTAATTCCGGCGGGGGGAAGGAGGGCTAAGGCAATTGTTGATCGATTGTTGCGCTCTGTTCCTATTCCTTAAAAAGTTTGTAAGTAGGTCGTTCTAATTAAATAAACAGGCAAAATGCCTGTTCCACAAAGAATGATTTTTATTATGGGATAGGCATGATGCTCGCCCTCGTTATATCAAATCCGGTGGCATCGGAATTAATATTACCCACCATCAGGAAACGGCACGGCCGTTTCCCTACCATTAATAGGGCGAGAGTTACATCCGAGGGGGGCTAATGATTATTTTTGGGTAGGGAAACAGCATTGCCTTACTACTTTTTTAATCACGGCTTAATAGCACTATCAAACAGCGCGACTAATTTTTTGGCCTCTAAATCAACATTGTGTTGTTGAGCAACTCTCTCGGCTCCTGTTTTCCCCATTTGTTCTAGCTTTTCTAAAGGTGCTTCCAATACCGCGCGCATTGCTACGGCTAATGCTTCTGCGGAACCGGGAGGAACTAACCAACCGCAAACACCGGGTTCTACGAGCTCCGGGATGCCAGCAACATAGGTGCTAATTACGGGCCGATTGAGAGCGAGGGCTTCCATAATTACGACGGGCAAACCTTCAGCAAAACTCGGCAATACCATTGCCCGTGAAGCTAAAATCTCTTGCTGAACTCGATCGCCACTGGCCCAGCCGGTAATTTCTATATGATTTTGCAGGCCGAGTTGCAGAATCTGCTTTTCAATATCCGATCGCAGCGGCCCGTCTCCTACCAGTACCAACTTAAATTCTAAGCCTTGAACAGCTAGCAAGTTAGCAGCTTCTAGCAATAACAAATGACCTTTTTGTTCGCTGAGTCTGCCAATGCAAGCTAAGCGGGGTGCTGCGGGTATGGGGACGTAGGGTGCAGCTAAAAATGCAGCATCTACGCCGCAGTGTATGACGTGAATTTTTGACCAAAAAGTGCGATCGCACCACCGAAAAAGCTGACTTTTACCGAAGGAACTAACTGCTGCTACAAAGGTCGATCGTTTAATTTTTTCGTCTAACGAAAGAATTGTGGCTTTATCAAATTCTTCAGGGCCGTGAACGGTGAAACTGTAAGTGGGGCCGCCAAGCACGCGGCACAGCATTGCAACTGTTGTCGAATTTGTCCCGAAGTGAGCGTGAACGTGTGCTGTACCCGATTCTGCAAACCAATTTAAAAGAATGCAAGCTTCTGCTAAATAAGCTAGATGCAGCAAAATCCCCCGTTCCGAGTGCCAGCCAACTTTGAACATTAACCGCACAGCTTCGATGAATCGAATGGGCCTAGTTGCAGCAACGCGAAGCAAACCCCACGCTAACCCCTTTACACCAACTCCTAAGATTACTTTAGTCAATTCTTGCTCTAGTTTGTCGGCTCCATCAACGAGTTCTGACTCGCACGATCGGATGGAAAAACGTGCGACTTTCATGCCGCAATTTTCAACGGCTACCACTTCTCTGCGGACAAAGCTGTGGCTGACTTTGGGATATTGGTTGACTAAATAAGCGATGTTCATGAACGGGGAGAAAATTTTATGGTAAAACTTAGATTAGTTTAGCCTTTGGCAGTAGTACGTGGGCAACAAATTTAGCTGATTTGTTGAGCTTATTTGAGCAGGGGCGGAGGGCGATCGCTTTTGGTGGGATGGCGGAAGTGACAGCGGGGCGATGTCTATTCCGGCGAGAGGAAATCAATCCACACATTTTACATTTTTAATACAATAGTTAGGACTGTTTTTAGGTAGTAATCACAAACCCTTGATTTTCCCGCGAGCACATCGATCACCATCAAAGCCTTTTTTTAAGGTTCCCAATCAAAAACTGTCTGAAGTATTTTCATATGCAAACCACTCCCAATCAGGTTTAACAGCCGCCAGATTGCCTCAATAATTGGTAATTATTCAATGTGCAATTCCATCTAATTTCCTATTGTCACCTAAATTTCCCCGAAAATCACCAGCCCGAAAAATAATCGCCCAAATCCCCAAAAAACCAGCAACTCTCACAACTCTCACAACTCCCTCAACTCTCGCCACCAACGATTTTTCTGAGGCGGCTTGCTCTGCCTCTACCCAAGATGACAGCAAATAAGGTAAAGTAAACGGCACAAGAGTCTAGAACTCTCCAACAACCGCAACTCGGCAAACCAGCCCCTGGCCAGCAAAACTCGCCAGTACAGGCGGCATTAACCGCTAACCGTCAACCCCTAATAACCCAGAAAAATGCAAACCTACTACTACGTTTTAGCCAGCCAACGCTTTTTGCTAGAAGAAGAAGCCCTAGATGAAGTGTTTAAAGAAAGAACTCGCAACTACAACGAACAAGAAAAACAAATAGACTTCTGGTTGGTTAAACAGCCGGCTTTCCTAGAAGCACCGACAATGGCAGAAGTTAAAGCAAAATGCCCTCAGCCAGCCGCCGCTATTATTTCTACCGATCCCGTCTTCATCACCTGGTTGAAACTGCGATTAGAATATGTACTGACAGGTGAATTTCAAGCACCATCAGCAACTATTCCCGATGCCCTTGCATCCCTACAGACAGCATGAACAAAATAGCAAAATATCAGACAAAACAACTAACAATAATTAGGGGTAAATTGTACAAATTTATTTTGTCTCTCCCCCTATTTTCTGCTACTTCGATCGCCCTGTTGGTATTGACAATTTTATCGAGTTCTGTTAAAGCTCAGTCGAGTTGCGAACCGCCGCAGTCCGACGAATATCTACTGTTAATTGTCACCCCAACACCCGAACAGCAAGAAAGAGCAAAACGCTCTTTCCCTGGAAATACTAACAACACAGTTTGTCGGTACATCAATGACACGGTGACGCGAGTTGGTGGCTTTCGCGACTCGCAAATCGCCAGCGATTGGGTTAAATACATCGAAGATGTTGTTGGATTGCAAGCTTACGTAGTACGATCGCCCGCAGCCGCGCTACCCCAAAATTTGCCAGTCTACAACCCTCAGCCAGCACCAGGTTCTGAACCAATCACCAATCCTTCAACCGGCAATCTTGCCTTCAATCCCCAACCCCTCGGCCCTGGTTATGCAGTGTTAGTCGATTACTTCAACCAACCGGAATTAGCCGCCGAAGTCAGGCAAGCATTAGGCACGCAAGTAGGGTTAGCTTCCTACGGCCAGCGTCCCTTTTTATTCGTCGCTTATACAACGGATCAAAACGCCGCTACTGCTGCTGTAAAAGCATTGAGCGATCGAGGTTTTTGGCCGATGTTAGTAGACAGCCGCCGAGTTACCGTAATTGCTCCCGCTGTTCGCTAAAAGATAACCTACCCCACGATTATTGGGATCGTGAAATCACTACTACACCCAAAGTCCTAGCAGAGGGGGACTCATAACAATTATTTATTGTTGTTGTTGGGATTCTAGCGGGCTGCTTCCTAACTGACTTTCTGCCCGCTTTTTTGCTTCCATTGCCGCTCCGTAATCCGGTTTGTAGCGAATTGCTTTGTCATAGGAGGCGATCGCATCTTCGTATCTTTTTACCGCTACAAGTGCATTACCGCGGCTGTACCAAGCTTCGGAGTAGTCTTGCTTGACATAAACGGCTTCGTTGTAAGACACTAGCGCATCTTCGTACCGATTCAAATTGTACTGAGCATTCCCTCTATTGTACCACGCCTGATATTCTTTCGGATTTAAATCTAAGGCTCTGTTATAACACTCAATTGCTTGTTCATACTTGCGTAATTCGTGGTACGACCAACCTAAATTGTACCACGCTTGATAATAATCCGGTTTTAATTTTACAGCTTTTTCGTAAGCTTCTACCGCTTCTTCATGTCGGCGCATTTTTAGCAAAGCGATGCCTTTACTGTACCAGGCTTGATAAAAATTTGGCTGAAACCGCACGGCTTTTTCGTAGGCTTCAAAAGCTTCTTTATTTTTGTTTAATTCTAGGAAAACATTGCCTAAGTTATACCAAGCTTCAAAATTATCGAATTTAATTTCAACTGCTTTTTGATAGGATTCTACGGCTCGATCGTACTGTTTTAATTTTTGGTAAGCTTGTCCCCGATTGTACCAAGCACCGTACAAATTTGGCTGAAACTGTACCGCTTTTTCGTAGGAAGCGAGCGCTTCTTCGTACCGCTGCGAATCTAACAGAGTATCGCCTCTGCCTTCCCAGGCGGCGGCATAGTCGGGCTGGATTTTCAAAGCGTTATCAAAAGATGCGATCGCCTCTTGAGACTGTTGCAACTTCTCCAAAGCATAACCGCGTCCCGTCCAAGCTTCCAGGTATTCCGGCTTTAATTCTATGGCTTTATCATAAGCTGACTGCGATTCTCGATATTTTTTCAATTCATATAAAGTTTTGGCTTTTTCCTGCCAAACTTCCGCGTAGTCCGGTCTGAGAGTTATTGCTCGCTCGTAAGCTGCCAGAGCTTCTTCAAATCGGCTTAAATTGTAAAGAGTATTGCCTCGGTTGTACAGGTCAGTTGCATTTGCCGCATTAAAAGTATTTACACCATAAATTGATGCTAAGATAGTGACACCTATTAAACTAGCGATCGACAATATTTTTAAATAGAGTTTTTTTCGGGATTTTACAGGCTTATTCGCAGCAGCAACCGGAGGCAATACAGGGACTGTACCGCTGAAATAATTTTTCAATTCTTTAATAGCTTGCAGCGTTTCACCGGCACTAGAATAACGTTGCCGAAAATCGTACTTTACCATCTTATCTAAAATCTTCGCAAATTCAGGACTGACTGATGTTTTGTCCTGCCAAATAATTTCCTCTGTATCGGCGTTTCTTGGCATTTGGTGAGGATTGATGCCCGTAAGGAACTGAATTGCGATCGCACCTGCGGCATAGATATCGCTGCTGAGTTTCGGGTTGCCGTGAGCTTGTTCGCTGGGCATATAACCGGGAGTACCTATGCTGACACTCAAGCTATTTTTGATCTGAGGATTGGTGATTTGAGTAGTAATTTCTTTGACTGCCCCGAAGTCAATTAAAACTAACTTTCCGTCTCTATCTCTGCGGAGGATATTGCGGGGATTGACATCGCGGTGAATCACATTTTGCTGGTGTACGAAATCTAAAATTTCCAGAAGTTCTTGCAATATACAAATGACTTTATCTTCCTGCATGACTCCCGCATTCCCAGGAGAAGCGGGCGTAATTTCTTGACTTAAATCGTGACCTTCTATAAATTCTTGAACGAGATAGAACTCTTGGTTCTCTTCAAAAAAAGCAAAAAGTCGGGGAATGCGATCGTGATTTCCCAATTTGTACAAAACTTGTGCTTCGGTATCGAATAAACGTCTTGCTACCTGTAGAGTTTCCGGATCAGTTGCTTGAGGTTTAAGCTGCTTGACGACGCAGAGGTGATTGCCTGGTAGCTGCTTATCTTCAGCTAAGTAAGTTTGAGCAAATCCGCCGCCTCCCAAGTGACGGATAATGCTGTAGCGATTGCTGAGTGTTATTCCAAGCATGAGATTTACCTAATATTTCCTAGTCTTTTGGAGAATTAGCTTCCAACCAAGCTGTCAAATCTTCCGCATTTGAAAAATCTAATATAGTCTCTCTAATTTTTTTAATTGGTCGAACGACCACTGGGGAGTTTGAATTTCCATAAAATAAATTTCCGGGTGAAATCCATGATGCAGTTCTTCAATCATTAATTTAGTTCCATTTGCTGTCTTTCTTGTTCCCTCCCCTTACGAAGGGGAGGGTGAGGGTGGGGTTCTACATTTTTCCTGGCATTGGGATGCTCCCACTTTAACTTAACTTTGAACTGATTTCAAAATTTCATCATCGACTGAAAAATCTATCTCAGCTTTGTCCCGCCCCGAAACTACATAATCATTCTGAAAAGAATCTTTCAATCCAGAAAGTAAGTCAAATTCTGGCTGCCAGTTAAGATCGGTGACAGCTTTATTAACTGAAGCGAAAAAGTGCTGCAATCGCATCGGAAAAGCTTTCTTTTTGCCGAAGTCAAATTGTTTCGGATCGTAGTGTACAATCTTAATAGCATCAGAGGATTTGCCTGCGGCTTGAATGCAGGCGCGTGCTAAACCGTCAAAGGTGACAAATCGATCGCCCGAAACGTTGTAAATTTGCCCGATCGCCCTTTCGTTACCCAAAACCGCCGCCATTGCTTTAGCCAAATCCTGACAGTGCCCCAACTGCGTGAAGTGCATTCCGTTACCGGGAATCGGAATCGGTCGATCGCGCACAATGCGATCGAAAAACCAAGCCTCTAAATCATTATAATTTTGGGGGCCGTAAATGTAAGTCGGGCGAATCGAAGTCCAAGGCAAACCCGATGCGGCCAAGTAATTTTCGGTTTCGCATTTACCCAAATGCCGGCTTTTAGGATCAGTAGCGTCCCCTTCAATATGAGGCATTTGATCCGACTTCAAATAAACCCCCGCAGAGCTCATGTAAACAAAGTGCTGCACCCGCCCTTTAAATATTTCAGCTAAAGGCTTTGTATCGCTGAGTTCGCGGCCGTTGTTGTCAAAAACCGCGTCAAACTCGACCGTCGATAACTTTTCTTGCAGTTGTTCAACATTTGTGCGATCGCCCTGAATCTGTTTTACGCCCGCAACCGGTGCAGGCTTGTTGCCCCGGTTAAACAACACCACTTCATGCCCTTGTGCTGCTAAAATCTTAGTAAGATAAACCCCGATAAACCGAGTACCGCCCATCATTAAAATTCGCATTATTTTCGATGCTCCTTACAGTTAGTGTAAACATCTTACAATAAAGTTATGCCTTACGGAGAAACCAGTTTTTTTAATAAAACACATATTAACAGCGATCAGCCCTGGTACGAAAAACCGGAAACCTTGAGTTTTTATGTGCAAGTCCTGAAACTCAGTTTTGTGCTTTACTAAAGTACGCTCGCTCAAAATAAACATAATTTTAATTTGCCTAAAATACCCCTATGCAAGTTCCCCGGCTGCATCCAGAAACAATCGAAGAAGTTAAACAAAGAGCCGACATAGTAGACGTTATTTCCGGTCGCGTCGTCTTGCGTAAACGCGGCAAAGAATTTGTAGGTTTGTGTCCTTTTCACGATGAAAAATCTCCCAGCTTTACCGTCAGTCCCGGCAAACAAATGTATTATTGTTTCGGCTGCGGTGCAGGTGGCAATGCTTTTAAGTTTCTCATGGAACTGGAGAAACGCCCTTTCAGCGAAGTAGTATTAGAATTAGCTAAAAATTATCAAGTTCCCGTCAAAACTGTCGAACCGGAACACCGACAAGAATTGCAGCGGCAAATTTCTCTGCGGGAACAACTCTATGAAATCTCAGCACTAACAGCCAACTTTTACGAACACGCTTTGCGACAAACCCAAGGAGAAGAACCCTTAGCATATCTCAAATCAGAGCGCCAGCTCAGCGAAGAAACTATCCAACAATTTCAATTAGGTTATGCACCCCAAGGTTGGGAAGCACTTTACAGTTATTTAGTAGAACAGAAAAACTATCCGGCGCAGTTAGTCGAACAAGCTGGATTAATTGTACCCCGAAAAAATGGCGGCAGCGGTTATTACGATCGCTTCCGCAATCGCATTATGATTCCCATTCGCGACACCCAAGGCAGAGTCATCGGTTTCGGCGGCAGAGCCCTCGGCGACGAACAGCCGAAATACCTCAATTCTCCCGAAACAGAACTGTTCGACAAAGGCAAAACTTTATTCGCCTTAGATACAGCGAAAACAGCAATTAGCAAAGCCGATCGCGCAGTGGTGGTAGAAGGGTATTTTGATGCGATCGCACTTCATGCCGCCGGCATCTCCAACGCCGTCGCTTCCCTCGGCACAGCGTTAAGTTTAAACCAAGTGCGGCAGTTATTGCGGTACACTGACTCCAAACAAATTATCCTCAACTTCGACGCCGACAAAGCAGGAACTCAAGCAGCAGAACGCGCTATTGGAGAAATAGAAAAACTCGCTTATCAAGGAGAAGTTCAACTGCGGGTGCTCAACATTCCCGACGGCAAAGATGCCGACGAATATCTCAAAACATACTCCCCAGAACAATATCGAGAATTGCTCGAAAATGCTCCGTTGTGGATCGACTGGCAACTGCAACAAATGCTCGTCAATCAAGATTTGAAGCAAGCCGATACTTCCCAGCAAGTTACCAAAAAAATCATTAACTTATTAACTAATATCACTGACGACAATCAGCTAGCACATTACCTGCAAAAATGCGCCGAAATTCTCAGTAAAGGAGATTTTAGACTCACAAAAATGATTGCTGAAAACTTGCTCAATCAAGTAGTCAGCGATTGGGCAAAGCGGCAGAGTCAAGACGAATCTTTAACAATGCCCCTGTTAATTAGAAACAAGCTGAAGCCGAACAAACAATATAAAAAACAGCGTGCAAGCGGCGAAAACAAAAGCTCAAAATCCAGCTTGTCTGCCGTAGCCCGCAGTCTTTTAGAAGAAGCAGAAGCGCAATTATTGCAGATTTATTTGCACTGTCCCGAATATCGCCAAGATGTCAGAGAAGCAATAGAAGCTAGAGACGTGCAGTTCAGCCTTTCTCACCACAGATTTTTGTGGCACCAGATTGTGAATGCTGAAATATTGCACAAAATGTCTTTACAAGTAGCGCCTTCAGAGTTAATATTGAAATTGCAAGATAGCTTCATTGAATATCCGAATCAACTAAATCAAATCTCGCATTTATTTCACTTAAATGAGTTCTCAGAAAGAAACGTTTATCGCGCACCTCTAGTCATTAGATCTGCCCTCGCCTGTATCGAGCAAATTATCAGCATGAAGCGGCGCCGAATTGCACTCAATATGTGGGAAAAAGCCAAAGCCGCTAGCAGTGGCCAAGAGGCTATAGAATATCACCAACTCTTCTGTGCCGAACAAGAATGGCTCAAGGAATTAGAGCGGCTGCGTCAAGTTAATTTTTACGATTTAACTTCTGTGCCTTGGGGCTAATACCCTTTTAAATTTTAGATTTTAGATTGGGGATGACTCGTTCGATATAGGTTGGAAGCTTGCCTGCGGTTACATTTTTTTAACTGATATAAGTAATAAAGTCCTTACTAGAAGCCTGTTTGTACTAAGGACTTTATTCCTTTATTCAACGAGCCTTTTAATAATCGCAAAAAAGAGTTTCGCGAGTATCTCTACCTGTTACTGGATTAGTACCTTTTGCCACTTTACAAAGTTTTTCTATCATATCGTCTCGCAGCAGTGTCTCAGTAAAATCTGCACCGTCAATGATAGCTCCTTCCAGCCTGGTATTGTAAGCGAAAGCACCCTCAAGGATAGCATTAGTTAAATTTGCTTTCATCATGCGAGCCAAATCTAAAGTCGCACCCGTGAAATTAGCGCCTTCTAAATTTGCTTCTTCCATATTGGCAGCAAAAAAGCTGACACCTCGCAAATCTGCATTAGTAAAATTGCTGTTGCGAAGATTGGCTTTATTAAAGCTGTCGTCAGTTAGAACTTGGCCAGTAAAGTCAGCGCCGACTAGAATTTCTTTATCGTGATCCAAAGCGAAAGCAGGTGCGGGATTAATGCCGATCGCCCCAGCGGCAATTACTGCTAAAATAACAAAACTCAGCAAGAAAGTATAAATATGTTGGCGAATTCGAGAAATCATCATACAAGTTCAAGCTAATGGGCAGTCGTGAAAGTTCAGAATTGAATTCTACCAGAAAGAGCGTCAAGCGTAGCTATCCCGTAGGGAATCGCCCGCTCGCGACGGCTGACTCCAATTTCCCCCAATCCCCAAACTCTCGCGATATCGGCACATTGGGAGAAAACTTAGTCGCCGACTGGTTGCAGCAGCAAGGTTGGGAAATCCTACACCGCCAGTGGCACTGTCGCTGGGGAGAGATTGACATCATCGCACTCGGAAGAGATGAAGAAAGCGAAATCAACAGAGGTCTTCCCAATCACACATCCCCAACATTAGCATTTGTAGAGGTAAAAACTCGCCGCCGGGGAAATTGGGATGCTGGTGGAATGTTGGCTGTTACTAGCACAAAACAAACCAAACTTTGGCAAACAGCCGAAATATTTTTAAGCACTCATCCAGATTTAGCCAATAATTATTGTCGCTTTGATGTCGCCTTAGTCAGGTGCGAACCTTCACAACAAAACACTAAGCAAATATTACCAGCATTATTAACAGCAGCGAACTCTCAATCCGCCGTTGCAGGAAACTACCGACTCACCCTGCAAGAATACATTCGCTCGGCTTTTAGCAATTAAAAAAAATATATAATTAAAAGTTAGAGGGTAAAATGTCAAAGCAATGCCACTAGGTAATTTTTAATTGTTAACTTGCCTAGGTTGTCGCACTTTTCTCTCTTGAGCTTTAACGGAGCTGAAAAAAGCGTTCAATGTTTTCCCGCTTTCCCCTTCTCTCCCTCTGCTGTTCTATCATCACAGTTAATTTATATGCGTAGCAATCTAGGCCAGAGTTTCCGGGCAATATCCCAGACCCTTGACAAACTGCTGGCGAAACGCTTCAATTTCTTTGCGGTCAGGGCTGCCGTGACAAACCACTGCCACTTGGTAGCGACGCATCACGCTCAGGGGCGACTGTCCGGTTTCCAAACTCCAAAGCGCCATTTGCAAGCGAATTTCAGGATCGTAAGGAATCCCGAGTTCGTTCATAAAAGCCCGAAAATCCCCGTGCATTTCGGGTGTTAAATATTGGCTCATCTTCACCTTTACCACCCAGCCGTCAATTTGGTGAATAACAGTGATAAATTGCAAGGGAAGATGATGAGCCGTGCGTAGGTAATCCACGACTCTCAGAGTAAGGCTAGTATTGGCGATGTAGTAGAGGTATTCCATAACGATCCTTATGAGCAAAGCTGATGCTACACCTCTATCCTCGCGGGCTATACCCGCCACCACAAGGGGAAAAGCACCCGACTTTGGATGGGGGTTTTTACCCAATTTGTTACCCAGTTGACAGATCGATCGCACAGGAATTCACTCGATGACAGAGATGGACTGGTCTTTGGACGGCTACGACTACGAACTTCCGCCCTCACGCATTGCCCAAAATCCCGTAGTGCCGAGGGACAGTTCTCGCTTGCTGGTTGTAGATTCTCCCAGCAGCCACCAACACCGGATTTTTAGGGATTTACCCGATTTGCTGGAACCGGGCGACTTGCTGGTACTCAACAACACCCGCGTGCTGCCAGCGAGGCTCTACGGGCACAAACCCAACGGCCCGGCTGTGGAGATATTGTTGATGGAAGAACGGCAGCACAACTGTTGGCTGGCTTTGGTCAAACCGGGAAAACGCTTAAAGTTGGGAGCAAAAATTGAGTTTGATCCCATCGCCCCTGGCTGTGAGGACTCGACCACAGCTCCTTGCTGTTGCCTTCCCGATGCCACGATGCCCGATCGTCGTCGATTAACTGCAACAGTTATAGAGAGGGACGACGCAACAGGGGGACGGCTGTTGGAGTTTGACATCCCCACAGATGAGAATCTGGCGAAGTTTTTGGACGAATACGGCCACATACCCCTGCCGCCCTACATCGAAAATTCCCAAGCTTCAGCGGAACAGTACCAGACTGTTTATGCCGAGAGGCTTGGGGCCGTGGCTGCTCCCACAGCAGGCCTGCACTTCACCGAAGAATTGTTCAGCCGCTTGGAACAGCGGGGAATAGAAAAAACTTTTGTCACCCTGCACGTCGGAGTAGGGACGTTTCGCCCGGTGGAGGTGACAGACGTGACGGCTCACAAAATGCACGGCGAATGGGTGGAAGTACCCCCCGCCACCGTCGAGAAAATCCGGGAAACTCAAGCCCGAGGCGGGCGGATTATTGCTGTGGGTACAACAGCAGTGCGAGCTTTAGAGGGAGCCGCCGCCGCGAGTGGCGATTTTTCCTTGCAACCTTTTTGCGGCCCGACCAATTTGTTTATCTACCCTGGTTACAAGTGGCGGGTTGTAGAGGGGATGATTACCAATTTTCACTTGCCCCGCTCTACTTTGATGATGATGGTAAGTGCGATGATTGGAAGGCCTCGGCTGTTGGATTTGTACCGAGAAGCGATCGAGCAACAGTACCGCTTTTATTCCTTTGGCGATGCCATGCTGATTTTACCAACAGCAAAAAAGGATTGATCGATCGGGCATCGGGTTCGCCCCATGCCCGGTATTCCGTTTCTATTCTTCCTCCTCTTCTTCATTGCCGGGATACACGAAGCTGTTGGAACGTCCAGTCAGAACAGATTTGCCCAGAGACAGAGCTTTCTGAGCTGCCACTACAGCTTTGCGCTTCCATGTGGCCTTACGCATATTCTTCTTGGATTTGGAGGTTTTCTTCTTAGGGACTGCCATGACGCTAAATACTTTCTGCTTGCTTATATAGACAAACAAACATTCTAGCCGATTTTGCCGGCAATGCTTACTCAAAAAACGGCAATAACTGCTCACCAACCAATATCAAGTAGTAGGGTGCGTCAGCGATTAGCTTCTGGAAAAATAGACAAAATCCCCTAGATAACGCACCCGCAGCAGCTAAAGTTCGTGAAAGTGGTAGATCACGACGCCAGTTACGGCATCGTTCTCGATACTCACATAACCCGTTTTGAGCATTGCCGTGAAAGCCTCTTCCACTTCGGCAAAAGTAGCGCCGGTTGCCATCACCCCTTGGGTGACAGATAATCTTCCGTTCTTGGTATAAGCTGCCTTCAGGAGTTTAACCCCTAACTGGTCTGGAGTTGGCTTGGGATATGTCGCGGCGATCGCCCCGCTGACTGGATATAGCGGTATACCTTCGCGAGATACGCCGAGTTTGCCCCTGAGACTGGCATTGCGTTCGTCCACCATGTTCGGCAGCAGCAGCAAGTCAAACAATTGCCCAAACCCAAACAAGCCAAAGGTAAACAGCCACAGCAAACCACTACCAATCTTGCCGTTGTAGAGGCGGTGGAGTCCGAATGGGCCGAAAAAACAAGCTGCCCATAAAAGGTAACTAACACCTAAATTGCTCATTTTCTGACCGTCCTGCCTGGTTATTCTAAGAATTGGAGTCCCTTTATACATTTTGTACTTTCTATCTGGTGTTTAAACAGCTTGACATGGGAATTTATTTGTGTGGTAGCCTAATAAACTGACAAAAGGCAGAATTTGGTTTCCCCATACCTTCTGTCTGGAAGCCCATGAGTAATTTTGCGTAGCAATTCTTAACGCCAGCAACATATTTGCGCGGGCGAGAGCTTGGTAAACTGGAGGGCGTGGAAATTACAGCAGCTTAGACCTGGATTCCACTATGGTTTCTTGACGGAGCGCCAAAGCAAGCGCGCCGCCAGCGCTGGCCGGACATACACGAGCGCGATCGCCCGCAGTACCCGACAATGGAAACAAGCGAGTAGTTATAAGCAGAAATCCAATAAAAATATGGTAGATTCCCTCAAAAAACCCACTTTTGAAGAACTGCGGCCGGGAGTGAAAGCCCCAGCCAAAGAAACTATTCTCACGCCGAGATTTTACACAACAGATTTTGACGAGATGGCCAAAATGGACATCTCGGTAAATGAAGCCGAACTAAAAGCAATTATTGAAGAGTTCCGCGTTGACTACAACCGCAACCACTTCGTGCGTGATGCCGAGTTCGATCAATCTTGGGAACACATCGACGGCGAAAAGCGCCAGTTGTTCATTGAATTCCTGGAACGCTCTTGCACCGCTGAGTTTTCTGGCTTCTTGCTTTACAAAGAATTGGCACGCAAGCTCAAGGACAAAAATCCAGTGCTGGCCGAAGGTTTCTTGCTGATGTCGCGGGACGAAGCGCGGCACGCCGGATTCCTCAACAAAGCTCTCTCGGACTTTAATTTGTCCTTGGATTTGGGTTTCTTGACAAAGAGCCGCAGTTACACATTCTTTAAGCCGAAGTTTATTTTCTACGCGACTTACTTGTCTGAAAAGATCGGTTATTGGCGCTACATCACCATTTATCAGCACTTAAAAGCCCATCCTGAAGATCAGATTTATCCGATTTTCCGATTCTTTGAAAATTGGTGCCAAGATGAAAACCGCCACGGAGATTTCTTTGATGCGGTGATGAGAGCTCAGCCTCAGATGTTGAACGATTGGCGCGCTAAGCTTTGGTGCCGTTTCTTCTTGCTGTCAGTGTTCGCGACAATGTATCTCAATGATATCCAGCGCGCCGGTTTTTATCGATCGCTCGGACTCGATGCTCGCGAATACGACATCGAAGTGATTAAAAAGACCAACGAAACAGCAGGCCGCGTATTCCCCGTCATGCTCGACGTGAACAATCCAGAATTTTATGAACGGCTGGATGTTTGCCTCAAGAACAATCAGCAGTTGACAGCAATTGTTGCTTCCGATACTCCGAAATTCTTGCAGTTCTTCCAAAAATTGCCTTTGTATTTGTCGAACGGCTGGCAGTTGTTGAAGCTGTACTTCATGAAAACAATTGAATCACCTTCAGTACAGGGCGCTGTGCGTTAAGTTTTGATTTTTCATCCTCTGTGACGGCGGTTCTGCGACAAGCGGAGCCGCTTTTTTTTAGGTATCCAGATTGACCGCAAAAAGTTATTGCCCCCGACTTACACTCGCCCGGAATTGGAATTGATGCTGGTTTTTCATAAAATTTATCGCCATTCCCCCTGAAGCGTAAAAGCCGCCCAATAATAAGGAGAACGCCACTCTTCCTGCTTCAACATTTCCAGTTGCGCCGCCCTCAATGCTGCTGCTGGCGTTAACCCTTTTTGCAGCATTCCCTGATAGAAACTCGACATTAACTTAGCCGTTCCTTCATCGTCCACACTCCACAAACTCACCACCACTCGCTGAGCCCCTGCATACATAAATCCCCGTGTCAATCCTACCATGCCCTCGCCTTGAACGATCTGCCCCATTCCGGTTTGGCAGGCACTTAAAACTACTAAATTTGCAGCTAATTTGAGATTGAAAATATCAGTAAGTCGGAGGAATCCGTTTAAAGGATTTCCCTTTTCATCTACTAGGGACAAGATGATTCCTGACAGTTCCGGATGAGCGCTATTCGCTAAACCATGAGTGGCAAAATGAATGATTTTATATTGGTTTAATTTCGGGCTGGTTGCGACGGCGCGGCTGGCTTCAAAATCCAAAGATTCGGTGCGAGAATTGGCAGGAACTAACGCTTGAATGATTTGAGCTTCTTGGCGAGTGAATTTTAAACGGCTCAACTGTAAGTTATTGGCGCGACCAGAGCGGCTTAAACCGGGGTTTACTGATTCTATTGCTTGCAGATTAGTTGCGGTTGACTGGTTTTTGACTCGTTCATCTTCCGGGCTAAAAACTGGATCGGCGAGAATCGCTAAAGTCCGAGTAGGAGGTTGTCTGTCACTGTAGTTTTGTCTTAATATTCCCAAGGTGGAAGCAGAAGGCAGCAGCACGATTTCATGGTCTACTATTAAAGGCGGATTCCCATTTTCACCGGATTTTCCAGGGAGTGAGAGGGCAGCAAAGGGGAGGTAATTGAGAACGCCATCGCCAACAATCAGCAGGCGCTTTTGAGCTAGTTGTGCTGCTGCCGGCTGTAAGATCATTTGACTGATAGCATCGTTGGCTTGGGCGACTTGATTGGGGCTGTTTCGGGAAGTTGGAGCGGTGACAGCATTGCGGAATTTTCTGGCAGTTGTCTCGATTTCAGCAGCTTTTGGTAATTCATAACTGGTGATGCTGGTTTTGGTGACAGCCCAGAGATAGCTGCGCTCTTTTCCTAAAGAATACTGGAGTAAAATTGTATTCTCATCGAGGATTTGTTGTTGAATTTGTGCCAGGGTTAGGGGTTGCGGTTGGGTGAGGGCTGCGTACCGGGGGCTATTCGCGCGGATTTGTGTTTGAATGTCCTGATATTGTGCGATTAAAGTTTGCCGTTGTTGTTCTAATTCTGCTTCTTGGGTGGGAGTGTGCTTGGGGCGATTGAGAACTTCGACGCGCCGTTTTTCAAGGGCATCGAGTTGCTGTTGCAAACTGCGTTCTCGCTGCAATAATTCAGGGGCGACATTTTGGCGAATATCGGCATTTGCTTCTTGCAGAAGTTCGAGGAGACTGCGGGCGCGGGAACGTTCGCTGGCTTCAAAGGCTTTGGTATCATAACCAGATCTGGGTTGCGTTTTGTGCAGTTGCATTAACAGGTCAATGTAGAACTGGTAATAGTTTTGTACGGTGGCAAAGTATGAGGTGCGGAGTTCAGGGCTGGCAATTTTGGTGCGGAGGCTTTCAATAATTTTGAGGGAGGCTTCAATGTTAGTGAGGGCTTCAGTGAGATTGCCTTGCTCACGTTTTGCATAAGCTATGTTGCTGAGGTTGTTGGCTTCTCCACTGCGATCGCCTACTGCGCGACTTAGGGGAAGTGACTGGCTGTAATACTCTAGCGCTTTCTCTTTTTCTTCCAAATCTGAGTAGACACTGCCGATGTTGTTGAGGGTGCGAGCTTCCCCACGGCGATCGCCCACAGCCCGATACAGGGGAAGCGACTGGCTGTAATACTCCAGGGCTTTCTCTTTTTCTTCCAAATCTGAGTAGACACTGCCGATGTTGTTGAGGGTGGTAGCTTCCCCACTGCGATCGCCCACAGCCCTATACAGGGGAAGCGACTGACTGTAATACTCTAGCGCTTTCTGTTTTTCTCCCAAATCTAAGTAGACTAAGCCGATATTGTTGAGGGTGGTAGCTTCTCCGTTGCGATCGCCTACTGCTCGATACAGGGGAAGGGACTGGTTGTAATACTCTAGGGATTTCTGTTTTTCTCCCAAATCTGAGTAGACACTGCCGATGTTGATGAGGGTGCGAGCTTCCTGTGTGCGATCACCTATTGCCCGACTCAGGGGAAGCGACTGCCCCAAATACTCTAGTGCTTTCTGTTTTTCTCCCAATGCTGAGTAGACAGCGCCGATGCCGATGAGGGTGACGGCTTCTCCATTGCGATCGCCTACTGCTCGATACAGGGGAAGGGACTGGCTGTAATACTCTAGCGCTTTCTGTTTTTCTCCTAAATCTGAGTAGACAGTGCCGATGTTGTTGAGGGTGCGAGCTTCCTGTTTGCGATCGCCTATTGCCCGACTCAGGGGAAGGGACTGGCTGTAATACTCTAGCGCTTTCTGTTTTTCTCCCAAATCAGAGTAGACACTGCCGATATTGTTGAGGGTGGTGGCTTCCCCACCGCGCTCGCCTACTGCTCGAAACAGGGGAAGCGACTGGCTGTAATACTCTAGAGATTTCTGTTTTTCTCCCAATGCTGAGTAGACAGCGCCGATGTTGGTGAGGGTGCGAGCTTCCTGTTTGCGATCGCCTATTGCCCGACTCAGGGGAAGCGACTGGCTGTAATACTCTAGCGCTTTCTGTTTTTCTCCCACTTCATCGTAGACTTTGCCGATGTTGTTGAGGGTAGTAGCTTCCCCACCGCGATCGCCTACTGCCCGAAACAGGGGAAGGGACTGGCTGTAATACTCTAGGGATTTCTGTTTTTCTCCCAAATCATCGTAGACTCTGCCAAGAACCAGGAGACTAATAGCTTGTGCTGAATTGTCGCCCGCTTCTCGATACAGCTTTAAAGCTTCTTCAAGCTTAGCGATCGCTTTTCTTAAAGATTCCGCCGTCCCCTGCTGAAACATTTGCACCCCTTCTGTCAAGGCTCTTTCAGCAGCAGCAGCCGCAGGATTTCCCCCTCCCTGCTGCGATACCCCTTGACTAATTTGAATAACACTGGGTGCAGCTACCGCCGGGACTCCTAGCAAAATCAGAGCACTTACAGCGAGTCCGTAACGCCCCCAAACCCAAAGTGTGATATTCATAAATACCTGCTCAAACAAGACCTTGTTAACCGGTATCATAGTCGATCGCAGCTTGTCAGGTGCGCTTTCCCAGACTGCGTGCCGATTGCGTCGGGGGCATATTGTGCAATCCCGCCGCTGCACGTAGTGCCGCATCCTCTAAGGGCGATCGACCGCATCGGATTTGCCTCCTCGAAGATTAAAAGTCATAATTGTAATTTTTACGCTATTCTCAACTCAGTATTTTTAAATTAGCGATCGCTCCCAAACCTAGCCTCTACTATTTTTTGATGTTTTATGAACGCCAACAAAAAACAATCCCACAAATCAATTTTTGTTTTTACCCTGGGAATGCTCGGTGTGTTCCTCTTTTCCTTAACACTCCGATTTTGGGAACTAGAGCGATTTAACACTTTAGTAGTAGAAGAAGGAAGAAGGAAGACTGTTGACTGTTGACTGTTGGCTGTTATTCATGGCAAGCCGGATGCCCGATTGCCGTATAGGTTTTATCAGCAATTAATCAAACTTGATATCATAACGGTTTTTCATAAAATTTATCGCCATTCCCCCTGAAGCGTAAAAGCTGCCCAATAATAAGGAGAACGCCACTCTTCCTGTTTCCACATTTCCAGTTGTGCCGCCCTCAATGCCGCCGCTGGCGTTAACCCTTTTTGCAGCATTCCCTGATAGAAACTCGACATTAACACAGCAGTTCCTTCATCATCCACATTCCATAAACTCACCACCACTCGCTGAGCCCCCGCATACATAAATCCCCGTGTCAATCCTACCATGCCCTCGCCTTGAATGTTCTGCCCTAATCCGGTTTGACAGGCACTTAACACTACTAAATCTGCTGCTAACTTCAGATTGAAAATATCAGTAAGTCGCAAAAATCCGTTTAAGGGATTGCCCTTTTCATCTACCAGTGACAAGATGATTCCCGATAGTTCCGGGTGAGTGCTATTCGCTAAACCGTGAGTGGCAAAATGAATGATTTTATATTGGCTTAAGTTCTGACTGGTTGCTGCGGCGCGGCTGGCTGCAAAATCCAAAGATTCGGTGCTAGAATTAGCTGGTATTAACGCTTGAATGATTTGAGCTTCTTGGCGAGTGAACTTTAAACGGCTCAACTGTATGTTATTGTCGCGGCTAGAGCGGCTTAAACCGAGATTTACTGATTCTATTGCTCGGTGATTGGCGCTATTAGACTGGGTTCTGACTCGTTCATCGTCAGCGCTAAAAACTGGATCTGCGAGCATTGCTAAAGTCCGAGTTGGGGGTTGTCTGTCATTGTAGTTTTGTCTTAAGATTCCCAAGGTGGAAGCGGAAGGCAGCAGCACAATTTCATGGTTTGCTATTAAAGGCGGATTCCGATTTTTACCGGGTGTTTCGGGGAGTGAGAGGGCGGCAAAGGGGAGGTAATTGAGAATGCCATCGCCAACAATCAGCAGGCGTTTTTGAGCGAGTTGTGCTGCTGCGGGCTGTAAAATAATTTGACTGAGCGTCTTGTTAGCTTCAGCAACTCGATCGGGAATGTTTCGGTAGCGCGGGTTAGTCACTGCATCCCGGAAATTGCGGGCGGTTTTTTCGATGTCAACCTGTTTGGGCAATTCATAACTGGTGATACTGGTTTTAGTCACAGCCCACAGATAGCTGCGCTCTTTCCCTAGAGAATACTGGAGTAAAATTGTATTCTCATCGAGGATTTGTTGTTGAATCTGGGTCAGGGTTAAAGGTTGCGGTTGGGTGAGGGAGGCGTACCGGGGACTGGTGGAGCGGATTTGTGTTTGAATGTCCTGATATTGTCCTAGTAAAGTTTGCCGTTTTTGGTCTAATTCTGCTTTTTCTGCGGGGGTATGATTGGGGCTGCTTATAGTTTCGATTCGCCGTATTTCTAAGGCATCGAGTTGCTGTTGTAAATTGCGTTCTTGCTGCAACAATTCCGGGGCGACACCTTGGCGAATATCGGCGTTTGCTTCTTGAAGAAGTTCCAATAAAGTGCGGGCGCGGGAGCGTTCGCTAGCTTGAAAGGCTTTAGTATCATAACCAGAATTGGGTTGCGTTTTGTGCAGTTGCATTAACAGGTCAATGTAGAACTGGTAATAGTCCTGCACGGTGGCAAAGTATGATATGCGGAGCTCGTGGTTGGTAATTTTGGTGCGGAGGTTTTCGATGATTTTGATGGAGGTTTCAATGTCAGTGAGGGCTGCGATTAAATTGCCTCGATCGCCTTTGATATTAGCCATATTGTAGAGGGTGAGAGCTTCCCCAGGACGATCGCCCACAGCGCGAAACAGCGGCAGGGCTTGGTTGAAATATTCTTCTGCTTCCTGCTGTTTTCCCAATTCTGAGTAAGTAGTACCTGTATTGTTGAGGGTGAGGGCTTCTCCACGCCGATCGCCCGCTTTTTGTCTCAAATCGAGGGCTTGTTTGTAGTAGTCTAGGGCTGTTTGTTTTTCTCCCAAATCTGAATAGACTAAGCCAATATTGGTGAGGGTAGTTGCTTCCTTAGCCCGATCGCCCATAGCGCGGAATAAGGGAAGGGCTTGGTTGAAATACTCTAAAGCTTTCTGTTTTTCTCCCAAATCGTTGTAGGCTAAGCCGATGTTGTTGAGTGTGGTGGCTTCCCCAGTGCGATCGCCCAAAGATGTGTCGCTGTTTGCAGGTATGTTCGAGATGTTGCTGAGGTTGATACTTGCTTCAGGGCGATCGCCCATTTCCCGAATTAGGGAAAGGACTTGCTTATAGTAGTCGATGGCTTGCTGTTTTTCTCCCAAAGCATAGTAGACGGCGCCGATATTGTTGAGGATGACGGCTTGTTTAGGGCGATCGGCTACAGTCTGATTCCAAGAAAGGGCTTGCTTGTAGTAGTTCAGGGCTTGCTGTCTGTCTCCTAATCTATTAGTAATGAAGCCCATTTGATGCAGCGTGTAAGCTTCCTTCTCCCGATTTCTAAGCATTTGATAAAGCGAACGCGCTGCATCAAACTTTTGCAATGCCTCCTGATAAGATGATGCTGTTTCCTGAGCGAATAGTCGCCTAGCTTCCTGAACCAATCGCTCGGCTTCATCTGTTTTTAGATTTAATAGTTCTTTGTTTTTCTGAATTAATCGCTCCGCTTCGCCATCCGGGATTTGATTTCTACTGAGATCGAGGGTTGTCAGATTTACCAATCCCGCTAAAGGTTTGACATCTGCGATTTGATTTATACTGAGGTCTAGGGCGGTCAGATTTGTCAATCCCGCTAAAGGTTTGACATCTGCTATTTGATTTGATGCGAGAAAAAGCAGTATCAGATTTGTCAATCCCGCTAAAGGTTTGACATCTGCGATTTTATTCCCACTCAAATAAAGAAAATTTAACTCAGTCATTCTCGATAAAGGTGTCACATCTACAATTTGATTAGATGCGAGGGACAGCCCTGTTATATTAGTCAATCCAGCTAAAGGTTTGACATCTACGATTTGATTGGCTTCGAGGAAAAGCTCTGTCAGATTAGTCAGCCCCGATAATGGTTTCACGTCTGAGATTTGATTGAAATTGAGGACGAGAAATCTCAGATTAGTCAGTCCCGATAAGGGTTGCACATCTGTTATTTGATTTAAACTGAGGTTGAGCTTTCTCAGATTTGTGAATTTTGATAATGGTTTGATATCGACTATTTGATTGCGAATCAGGGAAAGTTCTGTGAGATTAGTCAGGGTTTTTTGAGCGCGATCGCACTCTTGTGTTTTTGCTTTTGATAGCAACACCTCCACCGTATGTCTGGCTTCAGGGGTCAAATTCTCTTTGTTGGTACAGAAATCAGCAAAACTTTCAAATGTCTGGGGATTTGGCGCGGCGGCAGATCCCATCAGGATAGTCGCACCTACAGCTAAGCCCCAACGCCCCCAAATCGAAAGTATGGGATTCATAAGCACTCGCTAAAAAAAGACATGATTAGCTGCTATCATAATCTATCGCACCTTGTGATGCACCCTTTTCCTTCCGGCTTGCCAATTAGATGGGGAGCATTTGGTGAAACAATAGTCGCTACTGCTTCTCGCTGCACTCTCCAAGCATTATTAGAAGCCGGGTTTAAGAAACCGGGTGTTTCCCAAAAAACTGGTTTCTCCTAAAAAATTCGGTTCTGCACAAGTCCTATTTTACGTTACTCTCAACTCAGGAATTTTAAATTAGCGATCGCCGTCAAATTTAGTATCTATTATTTGCTGCTGTTTTATGAAAATCAAGAAAAAACAATTTAACAAATCGAATGTTATTTTTTCCCTAGCAATGCTCGGTGTGTTCCTCCTATCCTTAACTCTCCGCTTTTGGGAACTAGAGCGATTTAACACTTTAGTATTTGACGAGGTTTATTACGCTAAATTTGCCAACAATTATCTCACAAAAACTACTTTTTTCAACGCTCACCCGCCTCTGAGCCAGTACATAATTGCGATCGGCATTTGGATCGGCACTCACCTTCCTTTCGGCAAAACAGCCGTCAACAGTATGGCAGGTTCCCTGCTTTCCCCTTGGGATTACCGCTGGCTGAATGCTCTCACAGGTTCCTTTATTCCGCTAGTTGTGGGAGCCCTGGCTTATCAGCTAGTTCGGCGCCGCACCTTTGCTTTTATTGCTGCTTTATTTATCGCCTGCGACGGTCTGTTTTTAGTTGAGTCTCGCTACGCTCTGAACAATATTTATCTAGTTTTGTTAGGAATTTTAGGTCAGTTATTTATTTTAAAATCCGTAGAAGCCGAAGGCAAAAAGCGCTGGCTTTGGCTGGTACTCGCCGGAATAGGTTTCGGCGCATCTGCTGCTATCAAATGGAACGGATTATGGTTTCTTTTCGGTACTTATCTAATTTTAATCTGTGCTTGGGCAGTTCGTTTTATCCAGGTAAACAGAGGAAATGAAGAACAAAGCCGCGAGGTAGATTCACCTATAATTCCTGCCGAAAGCCCCGTACAAAAACTGACTAAACTTAACTTTATAGAAGTAGGTTTAACTCTAGCTGTCATTCCTATTCTAGTTTACAGCATCTCTTGGATTCCTCACCTTCACTTTAATCCAACTCCCAATTTCTGGCAGATGCAAACGGAAATTTTGACTTATCACCAGCGGATTAAAAGCGGGCCTGACGTGCATCCTTACTGTTCCACCTGGTACAGTTGGCCTTTGATGCTGCGCCCCATAGTTTACTTCTACAAAACTGCTAGCAGCAATGCCCAACCAGATCCAGTTTTGCCGCCTTTACCTGAAGGTGCAACTCAGGCAATTTTTGACGTTCACGCAATGGGAAATCCATTGCTTTGGTGGCTGTCAACCTTAGCTTTACTGCTAGTAATAGCAGTTTTAGTTCACCGGATTTTGGTGTGGCTGCAAACGCGCAGCGAGGCTTCTGTTGACACGATAGAACAGCAGCGGCCGATTTTATTTCCGCCGACTGCTGAAATGTGGCTGGCGTTATATTTAGTAGTTAATTGGGCTGCTAATTTGCTGCCTTGGGTGAAGGTGACTCGCTGCATATTTTTGTACCATTATATGGGCTGTTCTGTGTTTTCAGCCTTAGCACTTGCTTGGTGGGTTGACAGGTGGCTGCATAGCCCTCAAACTCGACTCCGAGGGATGGGGGTCACAATTATTTTTCTGGTTTTGGGTGCTTTTATTTTCTGGATGCCTATCTATTTGGGACTGCCTTTGTCGCAAATGGAATGGAAAATTAGGATGTGGCTGGCGTCTTGGGTTTAAGCTAGAAATAATTCTTTTATTAACGGGTTCTCCGGCCCGTTCCACAAGAAAATTAAGTTTTGTGGAACAGGTATCTTGCCTGTTCCTAACAAAGGTGCAAGATGTAAGTTATAACATTTATTACCAAGTTGAGTTGGCAAAAGCGAGCATTATTTTTGATAGAGTGCTCGATAAACTGGTTCGCCCCGTTTCAGAGTAGCAATTTCTCTTTCAGTAGCAACAGGTAGGGGATTTTCTGCTAGCCAGTTGTCGCCGTTTTGACGTTTAAAACTCGGGTGAGATGAAAAGCGATCGCACATTTCTCTTTCTACTTCCTCAATATCTGACTGGATAAAAACTTCGCCGCCAATTGCCAGATAAGTTGCCAATTCATTAACTAATTCTTGCTGCACCACCCGGCGTTTGTGGTGCTTTTTCTTGAACCACGGATCGGGAAATTGAATGCTAACTCGCTGCAAAATACCTGCGGGTAAAGTTTCTAAAATTGGTTTCAGGGAACTATTCGCATTGCAAAACAAATAGTGCAAATTTGTCAAGCCTTTTTCGTCCCGCCAAAGATTCGCCTCTTCTACCAGAGGTTCCCGAATTTCTAATCCTAGAAAATTCCAGTCTGTTTGGATTTGGGCCATGTGCCACAAAAACCGTCCTCTGCCGCAGCCGATATCTAAATGCAGCGGTAAATTTAAGTCGGCATAGATTTTAGTCCAATCCGGGGGACTTGCAGATGCTTGATATCTAATTGATAGGGGATTGACGTGTTCCCGCACTCTTACTCTTGCCAATTTTGCTGTCTCCTGAATGTATTTTTTAACCGCTGATGAGGGCAGATTAACGTGGATTAACGCAGATAAATATTGATTTTTGCGAGGTTATTCAATACTTTTTAATTAATGAGCAATCTTAAATTGCAGAGGGACAATTTTAAACTGCTCATTATTGCATTATGCCTCTGGTTCCATGCCTGCTGCTCTTAATTGTGCAGCTAGTCGATCGGCCCGCTGCCGTTCCCTTTCTACCATCTCTGCTCCCCACAATAACATCTCTCCGCTTTCATCCCACCAGCGCAGCCAATATCCGGTTCTTTCGGCTTTTGTTCCTTGCCAAATACCTAGAAATAATCCAACTCCTTCAATCCAATAACGATTGTTTGAATCCGGCTGCTGTACTTGATATCTTCCTAATGAATTCAACTGATAGACTTCGATAACTCCGGCGGCAGGTTCAAAAAGTGCATATATTGGCACTCGCAATACTTGCTCGTAAAAAAACCATTTTCCCGGCGGATACGTTGGTTTTATCGAATATTCATCGTTGGGACTAGCTGACAAAAATTCCATCACAATCGCCGGGACTTCTCCTTCTAAGTTGGGAGTGTAACTGCGGCGAATTTCTTGACTAGAAAGCGGCTGGACGTTGCGGGCATAAAACCAATCTGGAGCTTTGATAACTAGCTTGCTGTCTACTGTCGCACAAATTCCCATGTTTGGGGCAACTAATATTCCTGTTACAATTAGCCCTGCAATTTCTAAGATTTCCCGCAAGGCGGCAGCGAGCAAGGGCTGGTCGATATTTTCCACAGGTTCCTCGTCTAAAATGAAGTCGTCGGGCAATTTTTCCCAGGTAATTTTCAAGTCTGCTATACTGGCTGTCACGGTATTTTACCTCTTATTGATACTGCTATTACTAAGACTGCTGGAGTGCGGTTTGCAATACTTCTCGGTGAAAGAGCGATCGCCCTACTATAAATTTTATCCTGTCTGGCGATAAGGCGTCGCCGTTGGCATAGTGTTCGATCCAGGTTTTGCTGATTAAATAAGGATCTTCTGGCAATTCTGATAATAAGTATCCCGGCATTTCTAACTCGTCCATCAATTGACTGACTTTCGGGTCGTAGCTGAGGGCAAAACAGCGGCATTCTTCGGATGCTGCCATAATTAAACTGTGGTAGCGCATCCCGATCGCCATTTCGACTCCCCGGAACACTCCTTTCAATTTTCTCGGGTCGTCTAAACTGAGGATGCGGCTCCTTTTCGGCAGGGCTTCGTGCAAATGTTTCGCAATTTCTAAGTCGTGAGATGCTTGAAAAGGCAGCAGCAAAATTAAGGTGCGAGTTGCTTTTTGAAAGTCAACTAAAGCTTGAGTTAAAATTGACAAACGCGCTGGAGTTAGTGTAGAATGAGAACGCAAACAAACAGCTACTCTGGGTGCTGGCAAATCCCACAAACCAGACACGGGAGAATTCTCCAAAGCCCACACGGGATCGGGCGCTAAAGTAAAGGGAATTTGCCAATCTGCAAGTAAAGTAGCTGAACCTTTATCCCTCACGCTGACGGCGGTGCATCCAGCAAAACAGCGCTGAGATAACTTGCGAGTCATTTCGCGCTTCAAAGGCCCAATTCCCTGGGCCCAAGCAACTGTTTTTAAGCCCATCCGCTGCGCTAATCCCATCAAACCCCCATAATAGAAAGGGCTCGCAATGCTAGTAGCGTCTTGGATTAAACTACCGCCGCCCCAAATTAGCGCATCGGATGTGCGGAGTGCTTCGAGAACTTGGAACGCATTCATGCGATCGCGCGCAGCTACCCCGTACCGCTGATTTGTCTCGACAGGATTGCCAGACAGGACGATCGGCGTCACGCCATCTGGTAACATTTGCAGTAGCGATGCCAACAGCGCCTCGTCGCCGCCGTTGCCTTTACCGTAATAGCCGCACAAAATTGCTCGCATTTCTACTCTTTTCTTTGTTTGTAATGGGGAATCTAACGATTTTAGATTTTAGATTTTAGATTTTAGATTTTTTTGATATTTGAGATTTGAAATTTGATGCTACTACCAAAAAAATGCTACTGTCATCAAGCTTCAAGGCTTTACGTCATCAGTCAGCTCAAATCGCAAATCTAATAAAATCTCAACTCGCTAATCTAAAATTGTATGACGCATCATACTTTATATGACAGTGGCGTAAGTCCCGATCGATAAATCTTTCATCTTCGTTATCGATAAATCTTTCATCTTCGTTCACAATACAAAAAATGCACGCTTTGTCAATTCCCACCTGGATTATTCACATATCTAGCGTCGTCGAGTGGATTGCCGCCATCTGGTTAATTTGGACTTACGGCGAAGTCACTCAAAACCGAGCTTGGTGGGCCCTTTCCGCCGGAATGCTGCCCGCTCTCGTCAGCGCTATGTGTGCCTGTACATGGCACTATTTTGACAACTCTCCCGCCCTAGAATGGATCGTTACCCTGCAAGCGGCGATGACTCTCATCGGCAATTTTACTCTGTGGGCGGCGGCTTGGTGGATTTGGCGATCGGCTCAGCCAGCAGAGAAAATTAAAGATTAAAAAAAGGAGAAACGAAGTGAAAAATAGCACTGTTTGGGTAAAATTTGTCGCAAGTTTGCTGTTGTTGACAGCCGGATTTTTGCTCCCCAGCAAAGCCAGTAACATTCCCGTACAAGTCGCCCAACAGCCTAACTGCAAAAATCCTCAAACCACGCTAGAGATGAATGTCTGTTCCAGTCAAGAGTTTGAGGCTGCAGACAAAAAGCTCAATCAAGTCTATAAGCAACTGCAAGCAAAAATCAGCAGTAGACAAAAGCAGAGATTGACTGCGGCACAGCGTACTTGGATAAAATTTCGAGATGAAAATTGTGATTATGCAAAAGGGCAGTTTGAAGGTGGTAGTTTGGCTGCTTCTACCTACGGTTATTGCAGAGCAAGAGTGACGCAAGAACGGATTAAAGATTTGGAAGGTTATTTGAAACAAGCAAATTTGTAAAAGTTTGATTGCGAGCGAGAATAATTCACCCATTCGATCATCAATACCGCGACAACCTCATCTTTTGCACTTCGAGAAGCCCCAGCACAAACCAGATCAAGAGCGATATAAAGCTTTGTTTTTTATTTTACGCTTTGACACGCCAATGGTGTAGAATCTAAATTCTCAAATCTTATATTTTAAATCCCTATGTCCTTCGTTGGTTTGCACATTCACAGCGATTATAGCTTACTAGATGGGGCGTCTCAGCTACAGCAGCTCGCAGAACGGGCGGTGGAATTGGGTATGCCCGCGATCGCCCTTACAGACCACGGGGTGATGTACGGCGCGATCGAGCTAATCAAAGTTTGCCGAAATAAAAATATTAAGCCGATTATTGGCAATGAAATGTATGTCGTCAACGGCGACATTGAAGTCAAAGTTCGAGGTAGAAGAAAATACCATCAAGTTGTTTTAGCTAAAAATACCCAAGGTTATAAAAACCTCGTTAAGCTAACCACAATTTCCCATTTAAAGGGAATGCCTGAAAGAGGTATTTTTGCCCGACCTTGCATTAACAAGGAACTGCTAAAACAATACTCCGAAGGTTTAATTGTTACCAGTGCTTGTTTGGGCGGCGAAGTTCCCCAAATGATTCTGCAAAACAAGCTAGATGCTGCCCGTGAAGTAGCCACCTGGTATAAAGAAGTATTTGGGGAAGATTACTATATAGAAATTCAAGACCACGGTTCCCCGGAAGACCGGATTGTTAATGTTGAAATCGTCAAAATTGCCCGTGAACTCAAGATTAAAATAATTGCCACCAATGATTCTCACTATATTTCCTGCAACGACGTAGAAGCACACGATGCTTTGCTGTGCATTAACACCAACAAACTGATTGAAGAAGACAAGCGGATGCGCTACAGCGGCACTGAGTATCTTAAGTCTGCAGACGAGATGGCGCAACTGTTTCGAGATCATTTGGATGATGAAACAATCAAAGAGGCGATCGAAAATACCCTAGAGGTCGCAAATAAAGTATCGAGATACGAGCTCACAGGAGAAGCTCGAATTCCCACAATTCCAATTCCCCCAGAACATACAGCCGATACTTATGTAGAAGAAATATCCTGGCTGGGACTCTTAGAACGCCTCAAAGCCCGCACCAGAAATGAAATCCCCCCCGTCTACAAACAAAGACTAGAATACGAACTGAAAATGCTTCAGCAGATGGGCTTTTCGGAATACTTTTTAGTAGTTTGGGACTACATAAAATATGCTAGAGACAATGATATTCCAGTAGGGCCAGGACGCGGTTCTGCCGCAGGTTCTCTAGTTGCCTACGTCCTCAAAATCACCAATATAGACCCCGTACACCACGGATTACTATTCGAGCGATTTCTCAATCCAGAACGCAAATCCATGCCAGATATTGATAGCGATTTCTGCATAGAAAGGCGAGACGACATGATTAAATACGTTACTGAAAAATATGGTAGCGACCGCGTAGCGCAAATTATTACTTTCAACAGAATGACATCAAAAGCTGTATTGAAAGATGTTGGGAGGGTGTTAGGTATTCCCTACAAAAAAGCCGACGAAATGGCAAAATTAATTCCCGTGTCCAGGGGAAAACCGGAAAAACTTAAAGTGATGATTTCCGATGACACACCTGCACAGGAATTTAAAGACAACTATGAAAATACAATTTGCATAAATGCAGAAACTGGTACTGAAGTCCCAGTTCGTCAGTGGATTGACATGGCAATTCGTATTGAAGGAACCAACAAAACCTATGGGGTTCACGCGGCAGGTGTGGTAATTTCTTCAGAACCGTTGGATGAACTTGTACCGCTGCAAAAAAATAATGAGGGTGCTGTAATTACCCAATATTTCATGGAAGATTTGGAATTTTTGGGGCTGCTGAAAATGGACTTTTTGGGATTAAAAAATTTAACAACGCTTCAGAAAACAGTTGATTACATTAAGCAAACCCAAAATCTAATTGTCGATCCCGAAATGCTACCTTCTGATATAGAGCGCAGAGCTCAAGAGACTTTTGGCAGAATCAAAAAGTTACCTGATGATGTAGATAAAACTTATAGACTTTTAGAAAGGGGAGATTTAGAAGGTATTTTTCAGTTAGAATCCTCTGGAATGCTGGATGTAGTGAAAAAACTCAAACCTTCCTGTCTGGATGATATTTCTTCTATTTTGGCACTTTACCGACCTGGGCCGCTGGATGCAGGTTTGATTCCTCAGTTTATTGACTGCAAGCACGGTAAAACAGTTGAGTACGATCATCCGCTATTAGAACCGATTTTAAAAGAGACTTACGGAACGCTTTGCTTTCAAGAGCAAATTATGCGGATGGCTCAAGATTTGGCGGGCTATTCTTTGGGTCAAGCTGACTTGCTGCGGCGCGCAATGGGCAAGAAGAAAGCTGATGAAATGCAGAAGCAAAAAGAAACGTTTATCGACGGGGCAACTAAGAATGGAGTCAGTCAAAGAATTGCTGATAAACTGTTCGCGCAGATGCTGCAATTTGCGGAATACTGTTTTAATAAATCCCATTCAATGGCCTATGCGTATATCACGTATCAGACGGCATATTTAAAGGCGAATTATCCTCTAGAATACATGGCTGCACTTCTGACTGCTAACAGGGGCGATCAGGATAAAGTACAGAAATATATTGCCAATTGTCTCAAGCTGGGTATTGAGGTTGAGCCGCCAGATGTTAATAGCTCGGAACTTACTTTTACACCGCTGCCCAAACTGATGACTGGAGCTGCAAAGGATAAAATTTTGTTTGGAATTTCTGCGGTGAAAAATGTGGGAGAAGCGGCGATTGAAAATATTTTAGCGGCGAGGCAAGAAGGCGGTAAGTTTAAATCGCTGGCTGATTTGTGCGATCGCGTAAATCTCCATTCAGTCAACCGCCGCGCTTTAGAAGCATTAATTCAATGCGGTGCTTTTGATAAAATTGAACCCAACCGCAATCAATTAGTACACGATCTCGAAGGGGTTATTAAATGGGCGCAAGAGCGCAAAAGAGACCGAGAAAGCGGTCAAGGTAATCTTTTTGACTTGTTAGGTGCCAATAGCTTCGGGAAGTCGGTCAATACCTATGAGTCGGCGCCAAAATCTAAATTGGTACCAGATTATGAAAAACAGGAGAAATTGCGTTTAGAAAAAGAACTGCTTGGCTTTTATGTATCAGAACATCCCCTAAAGTTTCTCATGCAAGTAAACGAAGACCCCGATGTGGTGACTCTCGAACAGTTAGCAGATAAAAAGGGGAAAGTATCAGTTATTGTCATGCTCAGCGCTATCAAAATGGTAGTGACAAAAAAAGGCGATGCGATGGCAATTTTGCAATTAGAAGATTTGACACATCAAATAAAAGCTGTTGTGTTCCCCAAGGCTTACGAACAAGTAAAGCCTTACATTGTAGAGAATGCTATCTTACAGATTAGTGGAAAAATTGAGAAAGATGGCGAGGAAATTCAGATAATTGTAGACACTGCAAAGCCGGTTGAAACAGTAGAGGTTGCAGAGGAAATCGAGAGGGTTCAACTGCAGACACCAAACTCTTGGGCGACGGAACCGGAAACACCAAACTCTTGGTCTGCGCAACCGGAAACACAAAATTCTTGGGCGGCGGAACCAGTCAACGTTGTACGATCGACAAAACCTGTCGAAGTTTTAGAAATGGTGATTGTCAAGCTGACACCGCAGCAAGTACAAGACGGCAAAAAACTCAATTCCCTCAAAGCTATTTTGCAAGAACTTTCCAATCGTGGAGAAGGTGCTAGCGTTTCTGTCGGCGGAATTGTTGTCGGTGAATATTCCTGTCAACCCCTTCGCATTAACCGTCAATTGTGGGTGCAAGATGGCGAGGGAACTGTTAGCCGTCTCAAGTCGGCTGGATTTGATGCTTGGGTGTTTCCTCTCAACAATCGCGGGGATGCTGCGGTGTTTCGAGAAATGCGATCGCAACTTAATGTACATTCTTGGGCCAGTCGCTTACTTGACACTAACACCGATCGCCTTCACAAGTATGTCACTTATCTCGCCCAACTAAACAGACGCGCGCCAAATTAACACTTCGCCGCCATCCCCACCGGTGACTAAAGTTTGACCGTCAGGACTAAAAGCCACCGGATTGCACCCAGCCAGACTGCACAAACATTCTCCTGTTTCCAGGTTCCAGAGTTTAACCGTACCGTCTCGGCTGCCGCTAGCCATAGTTTCGCGATCTGGACTAATCGCCACCGAAATCACCGCATCAGAATGCCCCCTCAAAGTATTAATCAATTCCCCTGTATCGGCATTCCACAATTTAACAGTAGCGTCGGCACTTCCACTGACAATCATCTTTCCATCTTGACTAAATGCGATCGCATAAACCCAATCTGAATGACCGACAAAAGTCCGTACACTCTCCCCAATACCTACAAGCCACATCTTTATAGTTGTGTCAGCACTGCCGCTGGCAAGCATCATACTTTGAGGGCGAAAACTAACAGATAAAACCTTATCAGAATGTCCCGAAAGTTTTTGAACCAATTCTCCGTTGCGCTGGTTCCACAACTTAATACTCTGGTCGCCGCTAGCACTCGCAATCGCTCCAGAGTCGCAACTAAAAGCCACCGAGTACACGGAGCCGTAGCGATGACTGTATGGCGAACCAAAATCGCTGTAAAATTCGCGAATCATCGCCTTTTTATCCAGCTTCCACTCAATGACTTTTCTGTCAAAACTGCCACTAACCAGCATTCTCCCGTCTGGGCTGATTGCCACAGCATCAACCGTTGCGGAATGACCGAAAAAAGTATGGATGAATTCACCTGTTTGCAGGTTCCACAGCTTAATTGTTTTATCGTCGCTGGCGCTAGCGAGAATATTGCCTTGAGGATTAATAACCACAGCATTAACCGGGGCTGAATGGCCTTGGAGAATGCGCTCGCACCGCCAGTTATTAGACGACAATAATCTCGGATTGCCAGCGGATGGTACAACATGAATCTTCTGGGGCGGCGCGGCAGAGACGGCGGTTGCTGTATTTGGCTGCGAGTTAGTTACTGGCGAATTAATAGCGATTTTGGCGGGCGAATTATAACAGATTTGAGAGCGGGGATATTGCCCAATATTTACCAAGTCTTGCAATACTTCAGCAGCGGATTGATATCGCTCTCGTACTGAATCTTTGAGCAATTTATTCAAAATAGTTGCTAATTTTTGGCTGACTTTTATGCCTTTTTGCGCCAAGTGCGATCGCCAAATCCATTTGCATTCCAAAGCATCGAACAAATCCTTCAATACCGCCCCAGTTAGCAGGTGAATGCAGGTAACGCCCAAACTGTAAAGGTCGCTCGCCGGATACGCCTTGCCGCTGCGAATTTGTTCGATGGGCGCATAGCCTGCAGTTCCAGTTATCGTCCCTGTTTGCGCCTCAGAAAGGCCGGTAATGTGCTTAGCAACTCCAAAATCTACTAACACAAACTGACCCCCCCTGGCCTTCCCCTGTACAGCAGGAGATTCAGCGACAATTAGCCCTTTCATACCAGCAGAAGATTGAGGTAAATTTGCCCGTCCTTTTCCTTTACCCGGATTTGAGGTGCTATATCCCGCTGCTGCCCACAAGGTTTGGGGAGTTCTCCGCACAATATTTTCCGGCTTAATATCCCGATGAATCACCTGCTGCTCGTGAACAAATTGCAAAACAGGCAACAAATTGATCAACAATTCCCAAATCTGTTCCTCGCTAAAAGCTCCCTGCTGCTGCAACTCCTGAAACAAATTATTTCCCTCGATTAACTCTTCCACAAGATACAGACGTTTAGCTTGTTCAAAAGAAGCCAGCAAACTTGGAATCTGCGGGTGTTCTCCGAGTTCGTGCAATCGATGAGCTTCTTGTTTGAACAGTGCAGTTGCCTTTTCTAATTCAGCTTTTTCTTGAACTTGAGGGAAAAATTGTTTGATGGCGCAGGGAGTTTTCAACCTATCTTCATCGACAGCTAAAAAAGTTCTGCCAAATGTTCCTTCACCGATAGGTTGAATGGCGCGGTAACGCTCTTTCAGTAGCAATTTAGAGCCGCACGCCAGACAAAAATTGGTTGAGTCAGCATTCTGCGGCTTTTGGCAATGGGGATTGAGGCAATAGCTCATCTTTTTTCCGGCCTGGAGATTCCCACCACAGCTAAACTTAGCAACATGGTAGTCTGTTTCCACTCACGCCCAGAGCACCATTCTCGATAATACCTGAGAAACTCGCTTTCTAAACCCAAAATCTCGGCTCTCAGGTTGAGCCCGTGGCAAGAAACCAAGGTGAGGACACTAGAAGTGCTTGATGTGAGTTTCCATATATTCTAATGCTTTCCTAAAATTTTGCAGGTTGGCGGCTCACAAACTGATATGTCAACAGTTAACTGTTAACTACGGCTATTGTGGAGCATTTATGCGGAGAGTAAAGACAAAGCTGAGACGATCCCGGCTATTCTCCCCCGTCTAAAAGACACTCTTGCTCCTCGCCGCCCTTCTGTGAGGATGCTTTGGCTTTAATCACTGCTTCTCTAAAGCCTAAGACTAATAAAATATTGGCAAGTGTTAAGAATAGTTCCGCAGAACCGTGCAGCCAATCGACATTTGCTAAGGATTCGTTGTAGGCAACTTTTGCGTAAATTGCGGCGGGAATCGTCACAGCCACAAAAACGAGAGTGCCGTAAAATCCCATCAGAGCTAAACGGGGTGTTTTTCCCGATCGAGTCAAAAACCAGAGAAATCCCAAGTATGGAAATAGAGACAGAACAAATAAAGTTTCTTTGGAAATCATTAGTAATTGGTGAGCGACCAGATACTATGATAAATTAAAATATCAAAAATTAGTGTGAATAATTTTTAACTTTTAATGTTGAGTTTTTAATATTTAATTAGACAGATGCACCCGTTTCTATAAAACCGCTATAGAATCACCCAAGACCATAGCTCTTAACCCAAGCTGCAGCAGGTCGGCGTTATTCAAAAACCCTCGCCCACGCGCAGACAAAACCCGTAACTTTTCCCCTAACACCGTTTTTAGCATAACACATTTTTCACCGTGCCAGTCTGTTATTTGTCCCTCACTGCAAAGCTACCCAGCAATTAGAAATAGAGACTGTGCCAAACTTTTCTGTCTGCTAGGCATCAAGCAAGCATCGTTCACAACCTCTAAATCCAAGTCGTTATTTCTATCTGCTGCCAGAATTTCCTTCAGCTTAGCATCAAAATCAAAACACGGGCCGCAATCCCAAACTTTGAGTTCCAACCGTCCGTTGAACACCTTAATTTCCAGTTGAACAGGAGTTTCTACTGGCAGATTTTTGTGAGCGTGGCGAACTGCATTAGTGAAACCTTCAGCCAACGCCAACTGCAAGTTCCACCAAACTTCATTGGGGAGCGATATATCTTTCAACTGTTCAAACCACAACAAAACTTGGGTTAAAGCATTGACATCTGTGTTGACTTGCAGGCTAATATGTTGAATACAAGTTTCATTCAGCTCTTCTTCCTGCTGTTTTTCAGTCTGCCAATCCCAGGTGTTTAATAAATTCATTAACCCATCTAAAATGCTAGCTTTTTTTATATTTTGGGAGCGATTGCGATTTTCTACTTCGTAAGTTTTGCTCAGCGACAAACAATTCCGATTGTCGAGAGTCCGGGTGTAACTGATCTCGTCTGCAATCTGCCACATGAGTTTGATCCCCCTGCCGCCTTCTGCAAGTTGATCTATGCTGTTCGACATCTATTTTCCTCGTCTGAAAGTATTAGCTATACCCAATTTTCCCACCCGCCGAGACATTTGGTATTTTTTTTATACTTGCTTGCTCGGTATTATTTCGGGGATCATACAAAAATGCTATCTTCTTTATAGAAGGCAGCGCATCAGCAATATGTCTTAAGAGTCTAAGCCAATTGGCTTATTTACCTATCGCCTGTACGGAGAACGATCGCCCTCGGCAGCAAAATCCAACTGCATCGCTTACAAATACTTATCCGTTGTCCGAGTCTGCCACTTGTCGCAGCCGTTGCAAGCTCGCGAATCCCTGGTATTGAGGGAATCCTGCAGTTCGCCGCTCGCTGCAAGGGAGCCTTGATGTGCTGGCTTTCATCCCCAACGCCTAAGTAATATCCGCGAGCGCGATCGAACCTTACACCGTCGATTCACGTCCATCCACTAGACTAGGACTTACGCAAACAACCCTGTTTCTGCTTAGAATATTGGGTTTGGCAGCGAGGAACTAACGAGGAAACCGGGTTTTTGGTCCCCCGCACGTAAGTCCAGCAGACAAATCGGTGATGAAAGGCAGTTACAGGACTTACCCAGACTATGACCAAAATCAAACTGAAAATTCTGACTGCAGCTATAATGCTACTCCCATTTTGCGCCGCACTTCCCTTGCAAGCTCAAAATCTGTCTCTAGTCAAGCGGCTGCTAGAAACCAGAGGATGTCCCGGATGCGACTTATTTGGCGCTTCCTTGAGCCGTGCAGATTTGTTTGGGGCTTCCTTGAGCCGCGCCACTCTCAGCAGGGCCGACTTAGTTGATGCCGACTTGACTGCGGCTGACTTAATGGAAGCTAATTTAAACAACGCCAACATGAGAAACGCCTTTTTGGCTGACGCCGACCTCAGCAAAGCCGACATGAGCAGGGCCGACATCAGGGGAGCTAACTTAGAAAATGCTAACCTCAGCGAGAGTTTTCTGCGAGACGCATCGCTCCAGTTGGCTAACTTAAAATGCAGTAATTTGAGCGCGGCTAAACTAAGTAGAACCGACCTGAGAAATGCCGATTTAAGCGGTGCAAATCTCAGCGGTGCAGACCTCCAAGAAGCCGATTTAAGCGGTGCAAATCTCAGCGGTGCAGACCTTAGATCTGCTGACTTGAGGGATGCGAGATTGAACAAAGCTAATCTCACAGATGCCAATCTCTGCGGGGCCCGGATGCCCAACAGAAAAATATCTCGGCGAGGCTGCGAAGTTAAGAAAGAACAAGCGATAAGCACGAACAATTACTGCAATTACTGCTATGCCTTGAATGACTGGTGGCTGAATGTATTAAGGTTTTACTAAACGGTATCATCGCCATAATTGCTCCGCTTCAGGTATGTACTGTTAGAAGTACGAGCAGGCGGTACAGATATTAAACTAAGCCTGTTACCGCCAATAGCTTTTATCTACTGTGAAGAACCTAAAAATTGGCTCAGTATTTGCAGATATTCTGCACCCCCGATATGGGCCACATTAGTGTGACCTCCATCAGGAACTATGTACAACTGTTTGGGCTCAGGTGCTGCCTCAAACATTTTTTTGCTCATTTCGACTGGAACTACATTGTCAGCAGTCCCGTGAATAAAAAGCACGGGCATTTGCAGGCGATCGACTTTTGAAAGAGAATCAAACCGCTGTGTCAGCAACAAATCTATCGGAAACATCCAAAACAGCCCTTTTTGGAAATTAACCATCGCCCGCGTCGAAGTAAAAGAGCCTTCTACGATTAACCCAGCCGCCTCCGGGTGACGCACGGCTAGATCGATCGCGATCGCGCCTCCCAAAGAATGACCGTAGAGATAAATTTGATTCGGGTTAATCCCCCGCTGTTTCACCAAATAATCCCAAGCAAGTTGAGCATCCTCATAAACCTGAGATTCACTCGGAAAATCGCCCTGGCTTTTTCCATAACCACGATAATCCATCACAAATACCGACAAACCTAATCGATGAAATCGATAAGCGTGTTCGACATTTGCTCCCACATTTGAAGCATTGCCGTGCAGGTACAAAACTACCCCCCCTAATCCCTTGTTAAGGGCGGGAACCGTAGCGATGGCCCGTTTGTCACTTTGGGGGGTAGCCAGAAATGACTCCCCCTTTCTTGCTCCACCCCTTGCTAAGGGGGGGCTGGGGGGATTTCCCGAGGCAGGAATCCACCACCCGTGCACGCTGTTCACCGCGCCTGTTTTAGTTGGAATTGGCAACCAGACATCTTGATATTTCAACTGAAAATCATCTGGCGTAGTTTCGATCGCCCGCGCGGGAAAAAAGATAAACTTACCTTGTGCTACAAATAGGAATACACAAGCAGCAGAATAAGCAACGGCCAAAACTATCCCAAAAGCTATTAGCGATTTAGACAAAAGGAATACTAGCAACTTGTTCATAGATAGAGCACGCGGGAAATTAGAGATCGCTCAAAAGCTAATGGCAAATGATTAATTCAGACAATTAGCCAAGATCGATTACTAACTTCCGCCGCAGCATTCCGCCGATTTTCAAAAATTAATCCAATTCCGGGTGGTGTAAGTGCCAATTCGTAGACTGTTCGTAAGCGTGAGCTACTTGAAACAACCGAGATTCTTGCAAAACATTACCAATCAGTTGTATACCCACGGGCAGTCCTTTATCATCAAATCCGCAGGGCAAACTCAAAGCTGGCAAACCAGCAAGATTCACGGGAATAGTCATCAAATCTGACAAATACATACTCAGGGGGTCATTGAATTTTTCGCCTGCTTTAAATGCGGTAGTAGGAGCAGTGGGACAGACTAAAACATCAACTTGAGAAAAAGCTTTTTCAAAGTCTTCTTTAATCAAAGTCCGAACTTTTTGAGCTTTTAGATAATAGGCATCGTAATATCCAGCCGAGAGTACGTAAGTGCCGATCGCAATCCGGCGTTTAACTTCTGCACCGAACCCTTGAGAGCGAGTTTTGGCATACATATCCAAAAGATTATCGGGGTCTGGAGACCGGAAACCGTACTTGACTCCATCATATCGCGCCAAATTCGCCGAAGCTTCCGAGGGAGCAATGATATAGTAAGTGGGCAAACCGTAGCGGAACCGGGGACAAGAAATTACTTGAATTTCTGCTCCCAATTGTTGAAATTGTTCGATCGCCTTAGTAACGGCTTCTTTAACCCCCGAGTCCAGCCCTACACCAAAAGTTTCTTTAATTACACCAATTCTAATCTGACCCTTCGGTCGCAAACTGGGTCTCAAAGCTTGGGCATAGTCAGGAATTGGAACATTCAGACTCGTGGAATCTCTCGGATCGTAACCCGCGATCGCCCCCAACAAAATCGCCGCATCCTCAACAGTCCGGCCAAAGGGCCCGATTTGATCGAGAGAAGAAGCATAGGCGACCAAACCGTAGCGAGAAACCAATCCATAAGTCGGTTTCAGCCCCACCAAACCGCAAAAAGCAGCAGGTTGGCGGATTGAGCCGCCTGTATCCGAACCCAAACTCACGACACATTCTTCGGCGGCTACCGCTGCGGCAGAACCGCCAGAAGACCCTCCCGGCACGCGCTCCAAGTCCCAAGGATTCGCGGTAACTTGATAGGCAGAAGTTTCTGTCGAGCTCCCCATTGCAAACTCGTCCATATTCGCCTTACCCACAATCACCGCACCGGCTGCTTGGAGTTTGGAGACGACAGTGGCATCGTAGGGAGGAACAAAATTCTCCAAAATTCGAGAGGCGCAGGTTGTGGGAACGCCCTCGGTACACATATTATCTTTAACGGCGATCGGGATGCCGGCCAACAGGCCAATTTGCTCTCCGGCTGCGATTTGGGCATCCACTTTATGGGCCTGCGCCAATGCGCTGTCTGCCGTCACGCACAGAAAGCTTTTCAACTTCGGCTCTACCTGGGTAATTCGGTCTAATGCTTCTTGAGTAATTTCCACAGCAGAGCGTTCTTTATTGACCAGTTGTCGGTGCAACTCGCGGATGGATGCCATGCTCGTACCTTTATCATTTCTACTTTGAGACAATACAGTTAATATAACTGGCAATTGTACCTGCTTACAGCCCGAAGGCAAAGTCGGCTATTTTTGTGGCGAAAGTTCGATCGCGCGATCGGTCATTTTATATACAATAGATTAAATTCCCAGAATCCCACCAGACACAAAATAGCGATCGAGTTTTTTACCTAATCTTTTAACAAACCAAGAATGCAACTGTATCAGGACTGATGAAAAAAGTGGTTTGATGCGAGATTTATATGAGTAAGGGGTAATGTGTGCAGTGCGACCCTACATAATTAGGTTCTGCCTCCAAGAATGTGTATGCAAGATCACAATCATTAGGAAATCAGTCATTCCCAATTCTGTAATCTAAATTTTAAAATATTAGAACCCAGCTTATCTTTGACGAAACTTAGTATTTATGGTATAAAAAAATGTATATAAAATACACTACTTCTATATTCTTACTGCTTTATTCCGGCAAATATATTCAGATAAAATTAAATATGTACTAATAATATAGTACCAGTTTTGTGAGAGATAATTTATTTTAAAGACATATCTTGAAGCATCTGTAGCTGAGTTGAACGAGATTACTCCCCTCCTGGCTATCCAGAAAAATCAACTGAAAATAAAAAGTTACGACAAATATAATATTAGATTATGACAGCACATCCCCTAATAATTATAACCAGATTATGAAGGGAAATTTTTAGTCAAAAATTACTGAAAGTTATCAGTCATCCGAGTGAATTAATGGCGAGTGTGCGATCGAAGAAAATAGCGATCGACCTTTTCCCATACACGCCCATTGTGCCAGAGGTCAAAAAGCCTGTCAGAAATCTGGGGTTCACAAAAAAGCTCGAAACGCTCACCGCCACGCCGAGGTATCCTGTTGCGCGCACCTGCAAAAAAACAGCAGTCCTTCCTCAAGTGCGACTAGCTGCGTGCATCTGGGGTAAAAAAAGCTACTTATTTGCCCGAACGATCCCCAGGAAAATAATTTCATCCGGAATTATCCCCAAAACCAAAGATATATGGTAAGAAGTTCCCGATGCCCCGTTGGAGGAATGCCACCTAAAGCTCACTTAGAATCCCACCTGACGGCAGAGGAACTCAAAATTCGCTACCGGCAGGCACAAAACACCACAGAGTCGCGCCGCTGGCACTTGCTGCTGTTAGTTTCCCGAAATTGGACTATCAAACAAGCAGCCCAAGTCGTAGGCCTCAACTACGACTACGCCAAAGAAATTGTCCAGCGCTACAACCGAGAAGGGCCTAACTCTGTGAGAAACCGCAGCGGAGACCGCCAGCCCCCTCCTGCGAAATCCTTGCTAAATCCTGAACAGCAAGAAGAACTGCGACAAGCGCTGCAAGGCTCTGCCCCCGACGGCGGAGACTGGACAGGCCCCAAAGTAGCTCGCTGGATTGCCGAAAAAATCGGTAGCGATCATGTCTGGCCCCAACGCGGCTGGGATTACCTCAAGCGGTTGGGTGCTGACTGGCGACGGCGGCGCAAAAAGTAGATAGTTCCCAATATTTAAAGGGGGTTGATTGCTTTGGTGCGATCGCTCCCTTTATTTTGGTTATTTTGCCACATTGGGGCGATCAAAACCATTTTAGATTTTAGATTTTAGATTTGTTCTTCAATCTAAAATCTAAAATCTAAAACCCTTTGACTGATGTAACAATAGCTGCTTATATTGAATGTGGTGGTGTTGAGGATGTTAAATATGCGAGATATTAGGTGTTTTTTGTCGATCGCCAACAAGATGGCGGCAGTAGTAGCCGGCATTGGACTGGTTCAGATGTTAACCATCGCAACTTCATTCTCTCAGTCATCTAACCCGCGTTCCTTAGACGAACTCTACAAAATTCGCGATCGGCTGATCACCGAATTAGAACAACCCTCCTCTCCCTCGCCAGAACCAACTATCCTCTCCGGCTTAGTTCCCTTCGCCGCCAATCCTCAAGAACAACTGCTACAGCAGTTGCAAGCGGTGGAAGCTCAAATATTAGTAGAACAGAGGGCTAACGACAACTTACAGCAAGCAGTCCGTTTAGCCAACAGAGCCGTAGAAACTAAACGGCAGCCAAATCAGTCGATCGAATCTTCGCAGCAAACTCAATTTTTTTGGAACCAGGCCCTCAACAACTTGCAGGAAGTTCCTCAAAATTCATTTTTAGCTTCGCTCACTGCCTCAAAAACTCAAGAATACCGGGAAAATTTAACAGCAGCAACCTTTCAAGTGCAGCAAGCAAAATCTGATTTTTTGGGTGTGCTTGCCCGGGAAAGCGGTTTGTCGGCTCAAGCTTCGATCGGTGTTTGCAACCTTTCTAGAGAGTGCGTAAACCTCCGGGGCGATGTGCCTCCTGCCAGTCCGGCCAGCTTAATTAAATTGCCGATTGCTGTTGCCCTGATGCAAAAAGTCGAAAAAGAAAAAATTAGTCTGAACCAGGAAGTATTAGTCAGTCGCGGTAATTTCACCGAAGACGCATCGGCAAAGATTAGGTCCAATCGCAATTACCCGCTACAGCTACTGTTAGAAGAAATGATCTATCGCAGCAGCAATATCGCCACCAATCAACTAATCGATTATTTGGGATCGGATTACATCAATCAATATTTAGATAATAGCGGCTACGAAGTCACCCGCGTCAACTTCAAATTAATGGGGGAAAGAATTATGCCCTCCAACCCCGGTTCTGGTCGCAACCGCCTGACTGCTAACGAACTCACCGAAATGATGGTGCAAATTTACAACGGCGAAACACCCGGTGCTAAACTATTAATAGAAACTCTCAACCGCCAGTACGATCACGCTCTGGGATTTGCTGCCTTGCAAGGAACTAAAGCTCAGTGGTTGGGCGAAAAAACCGGCCAAAATTCGCGGGTGCTCGGCACAACTTTAGCGATGAGCATTGACGACGAGGCCTATGTGATTACTGTGATTGACAGCCGCAGCGGCGAGCTACAAATGCGCCAGTCTATTTCTAAAATTGCCGATTACATTGTCCAAAACCCCAGCTTTTAACCGCTGGAATATACAATTTATAGCGGGGGACAACGCACCGCCCAAACAGTTAAAAAATGCCGCATCAAAAACTCAGTGTTTCCGTCAAAGGCAAAGGGTTTCCGATTCTCTGCTTGCACGGCCATCCAGGTTCCGGCGATTGTATGTCGGTATTCACAGAACACCTATCAAAACGCTTCCAAACGATCGCCCCTGACTTGCGCGGATACGGCAACAGCCGCACCTCAACTTTCTTTGAAATGACCGATCATCTGGTCGATTTAGAAGCACTATTAGACAGATTAGGAGTCGATCGGTGTTTGGTAATCGGATGGTCTTTGGGAGGGATTTTAGCGCTGGAATTAGCCATGAAATATCCCCAGCGAGTCACCGGTTTGATTCTCCTTGCATCGGCAGCCAAACCGCGAGGAAGTCACCCTCCCATCTCTTGGCAAGATAACCTTTACACAGGTTTAGCCGGAATTATCAATTGGGCGATACCCGGTTGGCAGTGGAATATTGATACTTTTGCTAGGCGATCGCTCTTTCGCTACTTGATACAGCAGCATAACGCCACCCCTTACCGCTACTTAGCACAGGCAGGTACCCCCGCCTACCTTAAGACTTCCCACACGGCCACCAAGGCGTTAAATACCGCTCTGAGGGCTGGATACGATCGACTGATCCACCTGGGCGACATTCAATGTCCCAGCTTGGTGTTGGCAGGAGAGGGCGATCGGCACATCACCTCAGCATCCAGTTTAGAAACCGCCCGCCACCTCCACGATTGTCAGTGGCAGTGCTATCCCAATACAGCCCACTTGTTCCCTTGGGAAATTCCCGATCGGGTACTCGCAGACATCGATCGCTGGATTGAAAGTCACCCCGAAGCAGTTGGCAATTGCGAGTGTTGAGTTTTGAGTTTGTCACAAGCAATTTATCACGCAACACTAAAGAGTTTTGAAGTTATAACTCACAACTCAAAACCGCACAGCGTTGCGAGGGAAGCGTAGCCCTCTCAAAACTCAAAATTCCCCCTGCTTCTACTGACCGCTCAAAACCGGCCACAGCCCTCCATCACCAAGCTTTCCCAAATCTTCTGCAACAGTTAAAGTAATTGGTTTGCAGCGGTGAATCGAAACACTAACACCTTCTGCCCCTTCATTTTCTATGTCTTCTACATATCCTGCTTTTGCAGCTTCCGCCTCTCCCTGGGTTAAGAACGGGCCAAAATAGTAAATGCACCGCGGCGCTGAAGTTTTAACTTCAACCCACCAAGCCAATCCGAAAAAGTTGAGCAAGCTAATCAAGAATTCTTTCATCTGCTTTTCTAATGTATTTGACGGTGTTTTCAGGGTGCTGCGAACACGCCTAGGCTTTTGTTATTTACACGTGGCTAACTGCTGCCAAGAACCGATCCAAAACTATTTAAAGGTGATATTTAAATAGATGGATGTCGAATTCCTGTTTGAACCTAGGGGCAAGGCCCCTTCTACTTTCGCCTAAACAAGTAACGACAGTCGATCGGCTATCCTTACTTGTTCAAGGTGTGATGCCACTCCATTCTCGGCGGCATTCACAATAAGCTACTCTGTTGTGCTCTTTTTTTCAACCACCTTTACGATCCGTGTACGTGAAACTTTTTGGGCCCACGCTGGCGGTAAATTTCGTATAAAGCCATCCCCGTTGCTACCGAGACATTAAGGCTAGGAGTATTACCCCTTAAAGGAATTGAAACTAATCCGTCACATCCGCGCTGTATCAAAAGGCTCAAACCGTCAGCTTCACCACCCACCACTAAAACAGTGGGTCCGGAGAACTTGACTGTCTCTATAGATTGACCGACGCCTGCTGCAGTGCCATAAATCCAGAATCCAGCCTCTTTGAGTTCTTCCAGCGCCCGATTAAGATTGACAACCCTCGCCACGGGCAGGCTTTCCAATGCCCCTGCTGCCACTTTTCTTACTGCCGAGGTAATCCCAACAGCCCGCCGCTGCGGAATCACCATGCCCTGAGATCCCAATGCTTCTGCGGTGCGAATGATCGCCCCTAGATTGTGCGGGTCGTTGAGTCCTTCTGCTACCACAATTACTGGATCTTCGCAAGCAGACTTAGCCTTCGCGATCAGTTCGCTCAAATCCAGGTATTCGTAAGCTGATACTTGAGCGGCTACGCCTTGGTGGTTTGCTTTGCGCGTGATGTAGTCGAGGCGCAAATCGTCAACTTCGTCAATGATGCTGCCGTTGGCCTTGGCTTCGGTTAACAAGCTATGAAAGCGGGGATCGTAGCGCAGGTGCGGAACAACCCAGATCCGGTTGAGGACTTGGTTTGTTTCTAAAGCTGCTTGCACCGCATGGCGGCCGTAAATCATGTCGTCTGTGTCTGCGTCTGGTTGCACGACTGTATTTGAGGCACTGTCAACTGGGCGAGTGTCTCTGTCTTTATCTCTGTCTCTGAAATGGTTGCCCCGGAATTCCTGCGGGCTATTGTCTTTGTCTCTGTCTTTGTAATAATTGCCCCTGGATTCCTGGGGGCTGCTGTCTCTGTCTCGGAAATTGTTGCGGGCCGGCTGCGGGCTGCTGTCTCTGTCTCTGTCTCGGAAATTGTTGCGGGCCGGCTGCGGGCTGCTGTCTCTGTCTCTGTCTCGGAAATTGTTGCGTGCCGGCTGCGGGCTGCTATCTCTGTCTCTGTCTTGGTAATAATTGCCCCTCGATTCCTGCGGGCTGCTGTCTCTGTCTTGGAAAGTATTATTTCTGCGAAGGGATGGTTGGCTGTCGGAATCGGCTCTCCGTTTGAAAATTGCTCTCACGGGCATTTCTCGCGATTGCGGGGCGAAGGTCGATCGCTTTTGAGGCGCGTCTACTCCACGAGTGTCGGGACGGGGCTTGCGTTCAAAGCGGGGAGATGATGGTTGTGAGTCCTGACGGCGACCTTCGCTTTTGAATGGCTTGCTGTCGGAATTTGATCGCGAAAAGTTGGGTTTGGTAAATTTTCTCATTGGTTTCTTGTGGTCAAAACGTTTTGGCTGAAGGCTAATCGATTGTAGATTGTAGATGTGAGATTCTTGATTGAGGGAGCAATCTTGGGGCTTTGAGATTTTAGATTGTCTAGCGAGGGAGCAAGGATTTTGCTGTGTTCAAATTGCTAGTTAATAACTGATAAATCCTGTTTTGCCGATCGACATTTTTGCGGTTTTATGTTAGCCGTGCCAGGATGGTTAATTAATCCCTCCCCATGCCCAACTCTTAACAGCTAAATCCTTTAAGTCTCAAGATCTAAAAGTGCCAAAAGTTCGGTCAATCTTTCGGGATCGGTGAGATACAAATATCCGACCAAGGTTTCTAAGCTGCTGGCTTGTTGGTATATCTCTGGATCTGCTCGTTTAGAACGGCCCGCTGCAGCATTGCGGCCGCGCTTGACAATTGCTAATTCTGTACTGTTCAAGTAAGGAGAGAGCGATCGCAAATGACGCGCTTGAGTTTCGGCTCGTACTTGCCCCACCACTAATTCGTGATAAGCTTGCAATCTTTTGGGTGGGACTAAGTACGAACTCCGAACGTAGAGTTCGTACACTGCATCTCCCAAATATGCCCAGGCTGCGGGCGAAATTCTTTCTATTTCTGCTGGTGTAGCCCTCGCAGGATGCACTCGATTTAAACTGATATCCGTCAGACTCAGTTTGAGTCCGTCATCTGCGATCGGCGACATACTTTTTTAAATAAAACTTCCGCACAGCTTGGTTTTTCTAGTCACTTACTTATTGCGTCTTTCGCTACTTCAGCAATTATAGCTTTCCCAGGAGTGTTCGCTGTCAGATCACGAAGCGAGATATATAGGCAAAGCTTGGCGCGACGATGGCACTCCTAAAAAAGGCTTTTTACCAAATCGGGATGCTCTAATTTTTATACCATTTTTCCGCGTTTTTGCCACACATATTTTACTGCCCATCCACCGAAACTCTAAGCATCGGGGAAATAGCGGCTGGCGCGTGTCGCAGCTTCTGGGACAATTGGTATTGTTTTACCAGCACACAAATAAAAATTTGCTATCCAGCGTTGAGAACCGGATAGCTAATTTAATTCACTTTGGCGTCAAGCATCCTTGACGTTTTTTACCGCCTCATCAACCGAAGGCTGCAAAGACAAAAATTTCTCTAAGCGAACCAGTTTAACAGTCTGAGTTACGCGGGGATTTGAGACAATTTGCAATGTCCCTTCCAAGGTTTGGGCTTTTTTGACAAGTTGCACAAGTGCGCCCAAGCCTGAACTATCCACAAAGTCTATCTGAGACAAGTCCAAAATTACGTGTTTTGGGCCCTCGTCAATACATTTGCTTATTACCTTCCGAAAAGTGGCCTCAGAAAAAGCGTCCAGCAGGCCCGTCAGGCGAAATAACTGACAGTTATTCCTGACTTCGCGAGTGCCTCTGAGGCTAACGGTCAGGGTCAATGACTCAGGAATGACACCCTCCTAGCTAGATATGGCTTAAAGTCGAGGCTTCATTATAGGAGTTTTTTGGTCTTTTGTCTACAGTTTTTTTTGTCAGTGGTTTTTAGTTTCTTGGAGGCAGCAGTCATTAACGGTTGACTGCTGACTGCGGACTATTTACTGCTGGCTACTTTCTGATTGTCTCGCATTGACTGCACGAATCGATCGAACAAATAGTCAGCGTCGTGCGGACCCGGACTGGCTTCTGGGTGGTACTGCACTGAGAACAGTGGCAGAGTTTTATGCTTCAATCCTGCTACGGTGCGATCGTTCAAATTGAGATGAGTAATTTCTACTTCGGGGGCTAGGGAATCGGGGTCGATCGCAAAACCGTGATTTTGGCTAGTAATTTCTACTTGCTCAGTTAAACCCGCTGGATGATTCAATCCCCGATGGCCGAACTTAAGTTTAAAAGTTTCTGCACCCAAGGAAAGTCCCAAAATCTGGTGTCCCATGCAGATGCCGAATACGGGTTTGTCCGACTTTAACAAAGCTTTCGCAGTCGCGATCCCTTCCGTTACCGCCGCCGGATCTCCGGGGCCGTTGGACAGAAAAATGCCGTCCGGGTTGTATTTGAGGATTTCCTCCGGCGACGTGTCAGCGGGGACAACGATGACCCGACACCCGTAACTCGCCAGACGCCGCAGGATGTTGCGCTTGATCCCAAAGTCTAGCGCTACCACCGTCCACATTTTGCCGTTAGCAGGTTTAACTGTAGGACTGAACTCCCAAACCGAGTCCGTGGCTTCAGACCACTCGTAAACCTCGCGAGTGGTGACTTCCTGGACTAGATTCAGCCCGTCCATGCTGGGGGCGTCCTGTACTAGCTCCAAAAGCTCTGCTTGGTCGAGAATCGTGGTCGAAATGCCACCGTTGATCGCTCCCACCGTGCGAATTTTGCGAGTGAGGGCGCGGGTGTCTATCCCGTAAATGCCGGGGATATCGTACTGTTTCAGGTAGTCTTGCAGAGATTGCGAGCAGCGCCAGTTGCTGGGGCGGCTGCATACGTTCCGGGCGATCGCACCTCGAATTTGTGGGCGCGAGGATTCTTCGTCTTCGAGATTTACCCCGGTATTGCCCAATTCTGGATAAGTAAAAGTTACAATTTGACCGCAATAGCTGGGATCGGTCAATACTTCTTGGTAGCCCGTCATTCCCGTATTAAATACTACCTCGCCAACGACGGTGGCGTCAGCGCCAAACGACCAGCCGCGGTAAGCAGTACCGTCAGCCAGGACTAGGAGAGCGGGTTGTGCAGTTGAAAGTGACATGGCATCCTTAATTACTTTCGTTTGGTTTCATTCTTACCACTGCCAGGGATTTGATGCTAGTCGGCAATGTACAGATATTATTTTAATTTGTGCAAGGGTTCGGAAAACCAAGGCACTTATGCCGGAGGCAGAAGCAAGAGGTAATCAAAAAGCTGCAACAAGTGCAAATTTTCCATCTCCCCCCGCGCCAGCAATTTATCTGCCAGCAGCTTAGGTGGCGGGCGGAAATTCTCTATCTATACCAAATCTATACCAAAAGGCAGTTGTCGCTGTTACGATCGAGCTACAGCGTTTAACCAAACTATGGCTAGTAAATCTCCCTTGCCTTTACTCTCAAACTTATACAAGCATCTACTGAACTCTCAAAAACTGTGCAAACCGTTACTGGTTGTAACAACTGTTATTTCTCTGAGCAGTTCAATTTTAGTAGGGACTGTTGCCAACTCCTCGCGAGCAGTGGCTCAAGAAAGTGAGGGATGCTTCATGCGGAGCTCGTCAGGCCGAACCGTCAACCTCAGCCAATCAGTCTGCGGTTTTCTCCCCAAAGAATTGACTCCCAGCACTTCGGCGGCTGCAAAGTCGGGAGTGTTTCAGGCAAAAATCAAACGCCGAGAGGCTAATATCCCGGTCATAGAAGTCACGTTTAACGGCAAACAAAAGTTCGAGATGATGGTAGATTCTGGAGCTAGTGGCACAGTAATTACACCAGCAATGGCTAAAGCCTTGGGCGTTGTTCTCCAGGGAACAGTGCAAGCACAAACTCCGAACGGAGTGGCTACTTTTCCCCTCGGTCGCTTGACTTCTATGGAAGCTGGGGGTCTGGCCGTTAACAATGTAGTTGTCGCAGTCTCGCCATCCCTAGATATCGGACTGTTGGGTCACGACTTTTTTGGTAATAAAGATGTGACTATTAAGCAAGATGTCATTGAATTTCGATCGCGCTCTTAAGAAAAACGAAGAAGTCCGAGGGAAGAAGTAAAGAAAAATTGAAAATTCAATAATTTTTCTTGTTGGTTAGTTAAAACAAAAAATTCCTTCTTCCTTCTTCCTTCTTCCTTCTTCCTTCTTCCTTCTTCCTTCTTCCTTCTTCCATCCGTTACATCCGTTGCAAAATCCGTTGCCGAACTTCCTTCTTCCATCCGTTACATCCGTTGCAAAATCCGTTGCCGAACTTCCTTCTTCCTTCATTTCAAAAACTCAATCAACTGCTGCAACTTCAACCAAGATTCGCCGCTCCATAAAATATCCTTAGCCATAGAAACTCCTGCTGCGTGAGAACCCATAGGAATTGCACCTCCCACCTGAAAAGCCAAAGACGCATTCAAAGCTACAACATCCATTTGTGCGGGCGTACCTTTGCCTTGCAAAACGTTCCGCAAAATCTCGGCGTTTTCCTCAACATTTCCGCCTTTTAACGAGCCGATCGCACTTGGTGTCAATCCTACCTTTTGGGGGTCTAAAGTAGTCAGTTCGACTTTGCCATCAGACAAAACCGCCAAATCAGTCACATCACCCAACCCCGCCTCGTCCAATTTTTCTCTGCCGTGAACGACTACAGCTAATTCAGTTCCCAACTCGCCCAAAGCTTGAGCAATAGTTGATACCAGACTAGGATCGAACACCCCGATTACCTGCCCTGTAGGGCGCATAGGATTGACAAGGGGCCCTAATAGGTTAAAAATAGTCCGCACCTTCAAAGTGCGCCGGAGCGACGCTACAGCCTTAAGTGCGGGATGCCACCCAGGCGCAAATAAAAAGGTGATGCCTACTTCGTCTACCGCAGCTTTTACCTTCGCGGCATCGGCGTTGAGGTTGACTCCCAGTGCTTCCAACACGTCAGCAGAACCCACTTTGCTTGATGCGGAGCGATTTCCGTGTTTCGCGACTCGAACTTTGCCGGCGGCGGCCACAAAAGCTACAGCAGTGGAAATGTTAAACGTAGAAGCGCCGTCGCCGCCGGTGCCGCAAGTATCAATTAATTTGAGATTGGAGATTGAGGATTTGGGATTTAAAACGCTCTCCGATTCGCCTGCAAGCGACTGATAATGCAATACCTGAGCCATTCCTGCCAATTCTGGGGCAGAGATGCCTTTGGCTTGGATGGCCGCTAAAATTGCTCCTGAGAGGACGGGGGGAATAGCTTCTGCTAGCCATCCCTGCATCAAGTCGGCTGCTTGGGCGCGTGAGAGAGATTGTCTGTCTAATAGTTGTTGCAGGAGGGCTGGCCACACAGGAGAATCCGCCGTCTGGGTTGAAGCTGGGGATAACTCTGGCGTTGCTAGGAGAGGAGAATCTGTCATTTATTAGTTTTTAGTCAAATTTAGCTCGATCGAGCTTTGCGGCCAAACCGAGAATCGATCGGGATTTTACCAGACTTGCCGACCACATTTTGCGCGATCGGACCCAGATTTTTGCCCAAATGCCAACACCGCTACAGAAAATTTCCCCCCACAGCAGCAGAATATGAATTTTTTGATACAACAATTACCCTATTGTTGTGCCAACTTTACATAGAAACTCCATATCGTACAACTGCCAGCAGTCTGCTGTATTATCTATCAGCAATAATACTTAAGAGTAAGTCAGAGCAGCCAAAGACCGATAAAAGTTTCCGACAGGAGTTGTGGAGAGCAAAAATTTTAGACATTAGGAGAACCCCAGATTCATCTGTGGAGTCAATTCTTTAATCTAAAATCTAAGATCTAAAATCGATTGACAGCAAGGACAGCGAGCGTTTAGCTCTTGTATGCGGGTTAGTTGCCTCGGAGAAGAGTCGATCGTACTCTCACCCAAATCCTAAAAATAGGCTGTTGCGGTTGTAGAAGTCGCTGCCTTTAATTGTAACAACATCCTTGCTACTAACTTATTTCAGGGTATTCAACTGCTAATATATTCAGAGAGATTTCCAGGAGCGGGTTTTGCTCGAACACCCGCACCGCAAGCCGATCAATATGCCAATGCGAGCGTGACAGCCACTCAAGCCTCAACTAAATACCGGAGCAGCTAAACTTTCTGCAGCAACTACTAACAACTAACACCCCAGTAGGACAGATGAATAAACACACTCGTCTCCGGCTGCGACACACCATCTTTTAGCCTAACTAATGGCTCAAATTTAACAGGCGGTAGACCAAAATATTCAACTCACACACAAGAGCAGGGTATTGACAAGTGGGAAATCAAAAATTAGGAAATAAAGCGATAGAATGCCTGAATGTCGCGGAGGCACTGCACCAAATGGAAGCAAAATATTATAGTATGTTTGAAAATGCTGTGTCGGGTATTTTTCAAACAACCCAGTCCGGTCGCTACATCAGCGCTAATCCAGCTTTGGCTCGCATCTACGGATACAATTCCGCTGCCGAACTGATGACCTGTCTGACTGATATTAGCGATCAGCTTTACGTCAATCCCGATCGCCGCGATCAGTTTGTTTCTGCTTTGCAAGAACAGGGCATCGTATCCGATTTTGAGTCGCAGATTTATCGGCGGGACGGAACAATAATTTGGATTGCTGAGAATGCGCGGGCTGTCTGCGATGAAGCAGGGAAATTGCTCTACTACGAAGGTTTTGTAGAAGATATCACCCAGCGCAAGCAAGCAGAATCTGCACTTCGAGAAAGCGAAGAACGACTGCGCTTAATAATCGAAGGCGTTAAGGATTATGCTATATTTATGTTAGATCCTGATGGGTATGTAGCTAGCTGGAATTCTGGTGCCGAACGCATTTTGGGATACAGAGCTCATGAGATAGTAGGCAATAATTCGGAGTGTTTTTTCACTAAAGAAGATCTTGAAATCGGCAAGCACAAAGAAAAATTAATCCGGGCGGTGGCAGAAGGTCGATACGAAAATGAAGGCTGGCGGCTTCGCAAAGACGGATCGCGATTTTGGGCGAATATTATTGTTACTCCTTTGCGCGATGAAAGGGGAAAGTTGCAAGGCTTTTCTCAAGTAATGCAGGATATTACTGAACAAAAGCGGGCGGCTGAAGAAAAGATGCAGTTGATTGCTTCTTTGCAGGCATCGGAAAAAAAGTTTCGCACTTTGTACGAATCGACGACTGATGCGGTAATGCTGTTAGACGAAGAGGGTTTTTTGGATTGCAATCCGGCGACTTTAAAGTTATTTGGATGCAGCACTGAGTCGGAGTTTTGCGGCAAGCATCCTTCGGAGTTCAGCCCGCCGTTGCAACCGGACGGACAAGATTCTATGAGTCTTTCTCAAGAGCGAATTAATACGGCTCTGCGATCGGGAAATTGCCGTTTTGACTGGAGGCACTGCCGTTTGGATGGTTCTGAGTTTCCTGCGGAAGTGCTGCTAACTTCTATGGATATCGGCGGCAAAATAGGGCTGCAAGGCGTGGTGCGCGATATCACTTATCGGGTGCAGGCTGAGGAGGCCCTGAAGCAGGCTAATGAGGTATTGGAATGCCGGGTTAAAGAGCGGACAAGTCAGTTGGAAGAGGCTATTAAAAAGTTGAGATTGTCGGAAGAAAAGTTTTCTAAGGCTTTTCGGTCGAGTCCAGATCCGATGATTATTACTACTTTTGCTGAGGGTCGTTTTATTGAAGTTAATGATAGTTTTCTGTCGATGACTGGTTACGATTTAGAAGAAACGCTCTGGAATACAGTACCGGGGTTAAATATTTGGGTAAGACCTGAAGACCGACTTAATTTTAGGCGAAGTTTGCACGAACAAGGTGTTGTTCGCAATCAGGAATGCGAGTTTCGGATGAAGTCGGGATCGGTGGTGGTGTGTTTGCTGTCAGCAGAGTTGATTAATTTGGACGGCGAACTCTGTATGCTGGCGGTGATGACGGATATTACCGATCGCAAACACGCCGAAGAAGCCCTACGGGAAAGCCAGCGGGCCCTGGCGACGCTAATGAGCAATTTGCCGGGGATGGCCTACCGTTTTCGCAACGATGCCGATCGCAGTATGGAGTTTGTCAGCGAAGGTTGCTATCAGTTAGCCGGCTATTCTCCTGAAGAATTTATCGGCACTCGGCAAATTTCTCTCTCGGAACTGACTCACCCGGACGATCGCGATAATTTGTGGAATGCCGTACAAGTTGCGTTGCAAGAAAATCGACCTTATCAGCTAAATTACCGAATTACTTCTAAAAATGGCGAATTAAAATGGGTTTGGGAGCAAGGTTTGGGAGTGTTTTCCGACTCCGGAGAATTGATAGCTTTGGAAGGCTTAATTACTGATATTTCCGAGCAGAAACGCAGTGAAGAAGCTTTGCGGCGATCGCAAACCGAGTTAACCCAACAAAAACTTCAACTCGAAAATACTTTGCACGAATTGCAGCAAACTCAAGCTCAATTGATTCACACTGAGAAAATGTCTACTCTGGGTCAAATGGTAGCCGGTGTTGCTCACGAAATTAACAATCCCGTTAGCAGCGTTTGCGGCAATCTCGTCCACGTTGGTCACTACACAGAAGATTTGCTGAATTTGCTCGATATGTACCAGCAGCACTGCCCGCAGCCACCTGCAGCAATTCAAAATAAAATTAAGGATATCGAATTAGAGTTTCTGTTAGAAGATTTGCCGAAAGCGATGTCTTCGATGCAGGTTGGGGCCGATCGCATTCGGGAAATCGTGCGATCGCTCAGAAATTTCTCCCGCAAAGATGATTCTCAAATGAGCAAAGTTAACCTGCACGAAGGGATTGAAGGAACGTTGCTGATTCTGCAAAGTCGCCTGAAAGCCAGAGGCAACTATCCCGAAATTGCGGTAATTAAGGACTATGGAAATTTGCCTTTGGTTGAGTGTTATGCCGGCAAAATCAATCAGGTATTTATGAATTTGATCGGAAATGCGATCGACGCGATCGAGGAATACAACGAAGGGCGTTCAGTTGCCGAAGTCAAAGCTAACCGCAGCAAGATTAAAATTAGGACAGAAGTCCAAAACTCTAATGCTGTAATTAGGATTTCTGACAACGGCCCCGGTATGCCAGAAGAAGTTTCCCAGCAGTTATTCGAGGCTTTTTTTACCACCAAACCCGCCGACAAAGGCACCGGTTTAGGTTTGTCAATTTCCTACAAAGTTGTCCAAGAACACGGTGGTAAACTTAGTTGCGTGTCTGCACTCGGCCACGGAGCCGAGTTTATCATAGAATTGCCGATCGAACAACCGATCGAACAATCCTAAAGTGCGATCGGGGCGATCGGATCGAGATAACGAGTCGGGTTTTGTAGTGAGGACTAAAGTCCTCATAAGACTCGATCGGACTAAAGCGGTAAGGTGCGGTATGCATCGATCCCTACATAAAGAAATTTTGCGTAAGTTATGTATCGCTGAAACCCTAGTTTTTATTGCTTCTTCCTTCTTCCTTCTTCCTTCTTCCTTCTTCCTTCCATCCGAAGAAAGCGAATTCGTTGCCCAACTTCCTTCTTCCTTAATTACACATTTCCCAATAAATTCGAGCCACCTTATCCCCCGGATTTTGCCGCAAACAATCCGCAAAAAGTGCCGAAGCTTCCCTAAAACTCTTCATATTGTACAAAGACAAAGCCTCAGTAAATAGTTCTATAGTCCCTAACTTCCCCGCTTTAACTTCCGGCAAATCTGCATCAAAAACTTCATAAACAGTCACCCATTCAGACTTACCCTTAACCTGAACTTTATCAATTACCCGAATCGCATAATCACCCGGATTCCTCAAGCGATCGAATGTCTGCTGAGTAATTAACAGCGACACCCCATAATTTTTCGTCAAACTTTCAATCCGAGAAGCTAAATTAACCGCATCACTAATCACAGTACCGTCCATCCGGCTTTTTCCCCCTACTATACCCAGAATCAAAGAACCAGTATTGATTCCCACCCCAATCTCAACTGGCACATAACCCAGAGAAGCGCGATCTCGATTGTACTCAGCAAGAGTATGCAGCATGGCAATTCCCGCTTTCAAAGCATCATCCGCCCCCTCGCTAAACAAAGCCATAATTGCATCACCAATATATTTATCAATAAACCCTTTATTTTCCACAATCAGCGGTTCCATTCGACTCAGATAAGAATTTATAAATTTGAAGTTTTCTGTCGGTGTCATTTGTTCCGATAGAGTAGTGAAATTGCGGATGTCAGAAAACAAAACCGACATTTCCAACTCCACCGCTTCTCCCAATTTAATATCAACAATACTGTCACATCCCAAAAAAGCTAAAAACTCCTTGGGTACAAAGCGACTTGTCGCCTCCGCAATTTCTAATTCTGCATCCAGTGAAAGTTCCAAATTGCAATTGACCTCAAAGAGATCCTCAATAAACTTTTTGCGCTCTGCCTCAGCTTCTTTGCGTTCCGTGATATCTTGAAGAGTGTTGATAGCATAAACAATATTTCCTTGTTGATCGTAGATGGGAGTAGCGAATATTTCTAGGGGAATAATCTTGTCGCCTTGATGAACTTCTGCATCGTCAGCAGTAGCACTTTCCCCCTTCAACGCGCGTACGCTGGGCAAATTCTCCGTAGGATACTTTTGATTTGTACCTGCTTGATAGAGTTGATAAACCTCTGACAATTGCTGGGAACTGGTATCCGGCACAACTCCTTTACCAAATATCTCTTTTGCTTTCCGATTGATGTAGTAAGGTTGGCCGTCCGCATCCAGCACACCCACACCAATCGGCATGGCTTCCAAAAACTGTGTCAACCGATTTTCATTTTCGTGTAGTTTAGCAATGAGTACGGTTTGCTGGCTGTTTAACTCGGCTAACTCCTGATTTATTTGCTGAAGTTGAGCATTTTGTTGTGTGAGTTGTTTATCTTGAATATAACTATTTAGCGCTTCTCTAACCGTCAATTTCAAGTCTTCAGCTTGCCAAGGTTTGGTAATATAACGATATAATTTTGCCGAGTTGATAGCATTGGCTATCGCCCCAATATCTGCTTGTCCTGTCAGCATAATTTTTATAGTTTTAGGCGAAATTAGATGAGCCTGTTTTAACAGCTCATCTCCCTTCATATCAGGCATAATGTGGTCGGAAATAATTAAAAGAATTTCATCCCCATCCTCTAGCAATTCTTCAATTAACTCTAATGCCTCTTGCCCACCTTCAGCAATTTCGATTATATAATCATTGCCAACAGCCTCTTGCAACTCTGCTTTGAGGCTCCTGAGTACAGTTTTCTCATCATCAACACAGATAATTACCTGTTGGCTCATAGTTTAGATAAACCAGATTTAATAGTTTCTAGCAAATCGGATTCCAACCAAGGTTTAGATAAGCAAGAATGGAGATTAGCCTGTTTTTTTGCTCGCTCAATTGCTACTTCATCCGCTTGACCAGTCAGCAGGATTTTAATAACATTGGGGTATTCCTTGTGAATGCGAATTAGTAGCTCATCTCCCTTAATACCGGGCATTAACCAATCCGAAATAATCAGAATAACGTGGGCTTGTTCGTCAGAAAGTTCGCTGATTACATCTAAAGCCTCCTGAGCATCTTCAGCTCCTTCATAGGTGTAGGCATTTCCAAACTCTTCTGCTAGCTGCGTCCTGAGACTGTCTAATACCATTCTCTCATCGTCAACGCACAAAATAACTGGTTTAGACATCTATTTTTTCTCCTTTTTAATTGTTATTAGTAGCAAAAGTAGTAAAGTGTATTAGTAAACCTCATCTTATCTTAAGTTGTCACAAGTCAACGGCTCGCCAAATCCTCTTCCCCTGCCCAGTAGTCGAAACCAAGCAATTTATCTGTGTAGCAGCTTAGCTGAGCATAACGCATGGTACTGCTGTTTTACATCCGTTTCCTGTTGAATCGGAGTTAGGGGCCTCAAAACGCTTTAACTTTGGAAATACTCCCAATGGGGTAGATTGCAGCTTAGGCGGAACCAAGCAAAATCCGACCTACTTACTACTTTATATCGTTTCCGATCGCATTGACCTGCTTATAGACTGCTCATGGGTAGGAAAACATTAAATGTAGTTTTGCCAGGAATTGATTCCACTTCAATTTTTCCCTGATGCTTGTCAACAATCTTCTTCACAATATCTAGTCCCAATCCGCTGCCTTCTCCTGCGGGCTTAGTAGTAAAAAACGGGTCAAATATTTTCCCTTTTATCTCTTCTGGTATCCCTTTGCCGCTGTCGCTAATGCTAATTTTAGCCTGGGCATCCTGAGCCGTTAACTCAATTGTTAGCGTGCCTCGATAATCCATTGCTTGCAAAGCATTGTGAATTAAATTCGTCCAAACTTGATTTAGCTCGTCTGGATAGCACAGTATCGGTGGGATGTCGGCATAGTTTTTGATAACCTCAACTCCCTGTTTGAGTAGATTTTGATACAGGGTTAAGATTGTTTCAATACCTTCTGTAATACTGGCTGCTGTTTTTTCGCCCGAATGTTCGTAGCGGGCATAAGTTTTTAAGGCAAAAACTACTTTTGAGGCTCTGTCTGTGGCTGTGTTGATAGTAGCGAGGCCTCTTTTTAATTCGGAAAGTTTGTAAGCGATTTCCAAGAGATGTAAACTATCGGATCTTTGCAACAAAGGGACAAAGGCATCTATTTCATTATAAACGCCCATGCTCACTAAGCGATCGGCTACGGTATCGGCACTATAAATCTCTAATTCTTCCAGTTGGCTTCTCAAAGCTCTCTTCAATTTGCGTTCTTCTTTGGTTGATAAGCTTGCTTCTTGTTGGAGCGATCGCTGAAGTAAACTCAAGAAATTATGCGCTTCTTCTGGGGAAAGAGATTGAAAAAGTGCGGGCAACTGTTCTAGAGTTTGATTTAAGAACTTAGAAACATTTCCTCCAGAGGAGCGAATCGCGCCCAGGGGAGTGTTAACTTCGTGGGCAACTCCGGCCACAAGTTGTCCTAAAGCTGCCATCTTTTCTGATTGAATCAATCCTTCTTGGGTGGCTTCGAGATTGCTTAATGCTTGTGATAATTCTTGAGTGCGTTCTTCGACTTTTGCTTCTAAGTTGGCATAGAGTTGGGCATTTTCGAGCGAGATGGCAGCTTGCGAGGACAAGACTTTTAACAGCGATACTCTGTCGGGAGTAAATGCACCTGCTACTAAGTTATTTTCTAGGTAAATTATTGAAATAAGGTTATTTTGTTTGAGCAGAGGAACGCAGATAAGTGATTTAGTTTTATGGGCTTTTATATAAGTGTCATTAGTAAATTTACCTTCACTACTAGCATCATTTAAAACAACATCTTTATGAGTGCGACTTACATAATTAATCACTGATAATGACAGTAAATTACTGCTTTCAAATGGGATTGACTGCAATAAATTTATGGTGTCGCAATCAACGGCACCGGATGCTTCAATTAGTAGTTTTCCCTGAGATTCTAACAACAAGTATCCCACTTGGGCGCCCGCATTCTCAATCATCATTGTCATCAATTTTCGGAGTAATTGCTCTAGCACAATTTCACCAGCAATGGCTTGAGAAGCTTTGATAACTGTCGCTAAATCTAAAGCTGTACTCGCTCCTGTGGTAGTGTGAGCATTGGGGACGATAGGGCCTGTGTTGTTACCAAAAATCGCCCCAGATTTTGCCTGTAATTGTGGATATCTTACTTCTAAATCCTCAACTTTTGCCTTAGCTTGCCAGCGAGTATAGCCGTAGTGCGCTCCTTTGAGATAGGTTTGGGCAATCTCCTCCATACCGCTTACCAGATAAAATTCCGCTGCTAACTCATAGGCTAAAGCTTCATCTTGAATATATCCGTTGTCTCTTGCTCCTTGAATCGATCGCTCGTAAAGTTTTGCTGCTTGCCAATTATCTCCTAATACTCGCGCTTTTTCTGCTTCTACTAAGTCGTATTTATGCTGGAAATTGAACGGGGCAAGCTCTGCCCATTGCTTCATTTGCTTTTGGTTTGATTCGACTCCCTCCAAGTTTTCCATGAGATCGGGAGAATACTGAGCGAGCAGGGCAAGAGAATAGTAGAAGTTATGGAGAGCAACATACATAAATCCCATGAGAGAATCTATGTATTCTGCGGCTGCGATCGCATTCTTCACCGCATCAGCATAGTTTTTGAATAAATAAGCGAGATTTAGTTTGGCTACGTAAACAAGACTAAGCAGCGTGCGGTTCTTCGTGGCTAGCAAACGGGGAATTATTTCCTCCTCGTTAAAGCTTTTGCCCAGCAAGCGAGATGGGGTGGCTGTTGTTTCCAAAAGATTTAAAGTAACTTGCCGCCAGATATTAGTCTGGTAAAGAGTATATTCCTGTTTGAGCTTCCATAATTGTTCGCAGGATTGCTGCATTTTTGAGGCAACACATTCTAGTCCTTCTCCAGTCAAAAACATGGTAACACAATAAGCTTTAATACAATAACCTGCGTACTCATTATCTCCTGTTTCAAGTCCGCTTTTATTTCCCTCTAATAGTAGAGGAAGACTGCTTTTTGCGGGAGCTTTCCAGTGTTTAACTAAAGAACAAAATAAGTTATAAATTTTAGCTTTTAGCTCTATAGCATGATATATATTTACTAACTTTAGTGCCAATTCTCCGGCGTGATATCCAGTTTCTATTTTGCCTTTTCCAGAACAGATAACGGCATACGCAGCATAAGCATAAGCAGCCAAAGCTGAATAGCCTTTTTGAATTGTCAGGTTAACCATTGTCAAAATAATTAATACTAAAACTCCGGGTTTCGCAAATAAAGCTGACGGACAAATCGACATCAAAATTCGCATGGCTCCTAGTTGAGCAGCGTCAGTCATTTCCGGCACGCTTTCTAAGTCCATCAGTGTTGGCAGCTCTATGTTATTATCTTCCCCTGTCGAGAGAGAAATTTCTAGTAATTTCAATGCTTCTAAACCAGTTTCTATTGCTTTAAGTGGCTGATTTTGAGCGGTATAAATTTGCACTTTAAGTTCGTAAGCTTTTACCCTGCCTAGCTGATTTATTGCTCGTTCCAAGATAACGTCAGCTAATTTTTCTGCCCTGTCAAAGTTGGTGTTTAAATATTTAGCCTCTACCATTTCTTGATAGAGATTGAGGGTTAATTCATACTGCGTTTGCCAACTATCTTCGGTTAAGAGGCTTAATCCTGTATTCAAATATTCAACCGCAGCACTGTAAGCCGTCGCTGCTTTGGCTTTCTGGCCGGCTATCAAATTGAGTTTGGCAATTTCGTTTCGCTCTTGTTGATGGGTTAGTAGGGGCTGTACGGCCCTGATTAACCCTACCCCGATATTGAGATGATCGACAATTTCAAATATTTTTTTTGAGCGTGTTTCGGGCGAACTGTTCTTTAGCAACAGGCGACCAATTTGTAAATGAATGGCTTGTTTTTCAGATTCGTCAATCAAAGAATAAGTTGCTTGTTGGATGCGATCGTGTCCAAACTTATAGTGGTGAATTAAAAGTTGACTATCTAATTCTGAGATAGTAAAAATTAACTCAGCATGAATGGCTTTTTTCAGAGCATAGAAAATTTCAGCGGGGGAGCGATCGCAAATAATTGATAGAGTGTTTAAGTCAAACTTTGCACCTATACACGCTGCAAAACGCAATACCTGTTGAGTAGTGGACGGCAATTTATTGAGTTTACCAACCATTAATTCTACCACATTATCAGTAATTGCTCTCCCCTCAATCTGAACAATATCCCACTGCCAACTGCGCTCATTAAAATCGAAATTTAGGAGATTTTCAGTATATAAGTTTTTCAATAATTCCGTAATAAAGAAAGGATTGCCACTGGTTTTTTTAAGAATTAATCCTGCTAAATCTCTGACTGCATAACGCTCAGATTGCAACGTATCTGCAATCAATTCAGTGATATGTGGTTGGGCTAAAGGTACTAGGGTAATCTGGTTAACAGTAGCTCCCTCAGAGCGGATATCTTCCAAAGTCACCATCAAGCGATGAGTAGAATTGACTTCGTTGTCTCGATAAGCTCCAATCAACAATAGATATTGGGTATCTGCATCCACCATCATCAGTTGGATTAATTTTAGGGTGGCAGAATCGGCCCATTGCAAATCGTCCAGAAAAATGACTAAAGGATGCTTTTCTGAACAAAATACGCGAATGAAATTGCCGAAGATAAGATTAAAGCGATTTTGCGATTCATTTGCACCTAATGCAGACAATGCCGGCTGTTGGCCTACAATCAATTCAACTTCGGGAATTACATCAATAATAATTTGACCGTTAGCACCAAAAGCAGTTAATAATTTTTCTCGCCATTGATTAAGCTGTTCTTTGCTTTCGGTTAACAGTTGTCGCACTAATCCCGCGAAAGCACTGACAATAGCAGAGTAAGGAATATTTCGCTGAAATTGGTCAAATTTTCCAGCTATAAAATAGCCTCTCGCCTTAGTTATTGGTTTATAAACTTCGGATACCAGTGCTGACTTGCCGATGCCAGAATAACCAGCAACCAGCATTAATTCTTTACGGGATTGCTGGTTATTTTCTTTTTTGCTAATCCGAGAGAAGGCTGCTAGTAAATCTGCAACTTCTGCCTCGCGTCCGTAAAGTTTTTGGGGAATTTGGAACTTGTCGCAAATATCTTGACGACCGAGGGCGAATGATTCAATTTTGCCCTTTGTCTGTAACTGGTTCAAGCATTCTTCTAAATCTGCTTTGATTCCGCCGGCACTTTGATATCGTTCTTCTGCTGTTTTGGCCATCAATTTGAGTGCGATATCAGAAATAATTTGGGGAATTTCTGGATTAACCTGATGCGGCGGTACTGGTTGTTTGGCGATGTGGCAATGTACCAACTCCAAAGCATCGTCAGTGGCAAATGGAAGTTGTCCGGTGAGGAGTTCGTAGAATGTAACGCCCAAAGAGTAAAAGTCGGTTCGATAATCAAGAGAACGGTTCATCCTTCCAGTCTGTTCTGGAGAAATATAGGGTAATGTACCTTCTAAAACATTGGGATTTTTTAGGGTAGGATTTTCGCGGGTGAAGACAGTAGCAATGCCAAAATCGATAATTTTGACTTGCCCGGTTTCTGGGTTGAGCAGGATATTGGCGGGGTTAATGTCTTTGTGGATAATTTGGGCAGCATGAATTCGAGCTAAAATCTCTGCTGTTTGAATAGCGATGCGGAGGAAGTGTTGTAAAGATGAAATATTTGGCGTTTCTATAGGGTTATCATTCAAAATTTTTAAAGAAGTGCCGCCAAAATCTTCAAATATAATGACTAGAGTTCTTTGATACTCTTGTAGGCTATAAACTTTGACAAATCCTTCGATATTGTTGAGATTGCAAGTAATTTCGTATTCCTGCTTGTAGCGGGTAAGTTCAGCAGGATCGGGATAATCTTGATCGAGCATTTTGAAGATAACAGGTTGATTGTCCTGTTCCCGAATGCCTCGATAAACCGTCGAATTTGGGCTTTCGTAAATTCGATCTAGAATCTCGTATCCTTCAATTTTTAACATTTTGGGTAATTTTTAGAATGTTAATTTTTATGTAAAATATGGTAATCTGCACCTTTTTGAACAGTCGCTTTTTTTGAGTGGAATTATTTCTACTTAACCTGAGAGGTTGCACCATTATCAATTACCCTTCTATGGGTGGGCTCTCCTGCCCACCCCACAACAAAATTCACTCTTTGTGGAACAGGCCGAAAAACCTGTTCTTGAGAATGGTGCAACCTCTCACTTTAACCAAACTTGTATTATTGACTACAACTAGCTATCTTCGACAAGGACTAAATGACACTCGGTGAAAAGCCGATCGCCCGCAGCGTTCCAAAGCCAATTTATGTTTTGCTGTTCCATATCCCTTGTTATTTGTCAAGTCATATTCAGGATACTTAACAGCCAAACGTACTATTAATTCATCGCGCCAAACTTTCGCCACAATACTAGCTGCAGCAATCTGAATCGATCGCGCATCACCCTTAATCATCGTCTCTTGCTCGATCGCCAAATTGGGAATCCTTTGATTCCCATCAACCAAACACAAATCCGGCGTCACCTTCAACTTCAAAATCGCCCGTTTCATCGCCAACAAAGAAGCCTGCAAAATATTGAGGCGATCGATCTCCCGCACCGAAGACGCACCAACTTGACAGTCAACCGCCACAGCCCGGATTTTTACGGCTAACCGACTCCGGGCTGCGGCACTCAACTGCTTGCTGTCGCGCACCCCGCAACTTGCTAATTCATCGAGAACTTCGTCGGGCAAAATGCAGGCAGCAGCCACCACCGGCCCGAACAAAGCCCCTCGTCCGACTTCATCCACACCCGCAATTACTAGAGCGTTCGAGGGAGAGGGGGAAAGGGGAAGATGGAAAGATGGGAAGAGAGTAAAAATTTCTACTTCTTCCTTCTTCCCTCTTCCCTCTGACTTCTTCCTTCTTCCCTCTGACTTCATATCACTCATCCACAACGGCTGACGAGCGGCGGCGGCGGCGACGGTTGATAGCAGGCTCCTCTGGCTCGCTGGGTTGGCTGGGTTGGCTGGCTTCTATCGGCTCATGGGATTCGATCGGCTCATTGAGTTCGATCGGCTCATAGGATTCGATCGGTTCATAGGATTCGATCGGCTCATAGGATTCGATCGGTTCATAGGATTCGTCCCTCACATCGCTGGGTTCCTCCATCCGATCAAAATCATCAGTTTCGTCGATCGAACTCTCGCCATAAATTTGGGCATCATCATCATCATCATCATCCTCAGAAAAAGCAGGCTCAACTACCGACCTTTGTGGATAATAATCAGGTTCCTCAACATTCTGTGGAGGCGTCGCCGCTTCAAATTCAAATTCGAGCTGCTCGAAAGGTGGCTTGTTCGGGGCCGCTCCGGGGAGAGTTACCGAAACGATCGCATTCTTAGGATTTTTCACGCTGCGATCGGTAAGCACCAAAGGAGAAACCCCCATCAGAGCATAAACATCCTGCTCCTCCGCCGTCATTTCCACCGAAATCACCTCTGGAGGCTCCACCATCGGCTTCATTAACTCAGACTTAGCCGGACGCACACGCTCGAAATCCTCGCGCCTGCCCACAGTCGCCATATTCACCAGCCCGAAGCCCTCCGAAGCAGCCCGGATGCCGGGGGGTGCCAGATACTCAGAGCGCGTATCCGCGACGGGGGCGCTCGGAGTATTCGGCAGCCGCAACTTGCTGCGTACCGGTTCCTCTTCTGCGGGGAGAGCAAAAGGCTCTTCGCCAATCCGGCGGCGGCGGCGGCGTCTAGTTCCGTTCCCCAAATCCTGATAGCTGGGATGGTTGAGCAAGTCCAAAGATGAGGCGTTGCTGCCAGTCTCAAAATCCAAACTTTCGCTTTGAGGTTCCCAAGCAGCCCGAGCAGGTTCGGGGGGGCGTTCTTCCCGCACTGGGGCAGGAGTTGCAGCCGCCACAGGCGTCAAGCTGCGGCGTTCCAATCCTTCGGGCAAATTCAACAAAACGCGGTTCGACGTAGCAACGGTGCGATCGCTCGATTCCCGCACCGCTGCGGCGAAGTCTTCTTCCCCAGGCAAGTGCACCAGATGACCCAACCCGCTGCAAGTAGGACAACTGTGGCCGAACAACTCGTAAATATTTTGACCTTGGCGCTTGCGAGTCAGTTCTACCAGTCCCAATTCCGACAGTTGAGCGATTTGCGGCCGAGCTTTGTCAGCTTTGAGAGCTTTATTGAAATGTTCCAGCACCTGCAACTGATCGCGGCGGGATTCCATGTCAATAAAGTCAACAATAATCACCCCAGCAATATTGCGTAACCGCAGTTGTCTAGCAATTTCCGTTGCTGCTTCACAATTTGTCCAGAGTACCGTTTCGCGAGCCGTCGCCGATCGAGTAAACGAGCCAGAGTTGACATCGATCACCGTCAGCGCCTCAGTCGGCTCGATAATCACATAACCACCCGAAGGCAAATCAACCCTTGGTCTGAGGGCTTCTCGAATCGCAGCGTTAACGCGGAAAAATTCTAAAATCGAGGCGCGCTCTCGGTGGTGATCGATCAAAACTCCCGCAGGAAGTTTACCGCCATTCCAGCTCATCAACTGCTGCTTCACCCGCTTAATTCCATTTTGCGAGTCCACCACAATCCGATTTACGTCACCGCTGAACATATCTCGCAGCACCCGCTGAATAAAATCGTCATCCCGGTTGAGCAGTGCCGGCGCCCGCGAAGTACCGCCTTCGAGTTGAACGGCTTCCCACTGTTTTTGGAGGACTTCCAAATCTTCCATGATCGCTTCTTCGGTCATCCCTTCAGCCTCGGTGCGTACCAGCAGCCCCATCCCGGCCGGTTTCACCAAAATAGCCAGGGCTCTGAGGCGGTTGCGCTCGGCTTCCGACTTGATCCGCCGCGAGAGATTGACTCCCCTGCCGTAGGGCATCAGTACCAAATAGCGGCCCGGCAGGGTAATGTTGCCTGTCAGCCGGGGGCCTTTGCTGCCCGTCGGTTCTTTCATTACCTGTACCACCACTTTCTGCTGCGGGGTCAGGAGTTCTGTAATTGCTCCTGCCGAGCGTTTAAGGCGCAGCGGGCCGAGGTCTGTGACGTGCATAAACCCGTTACGTTCTGGGTCGCCAATATTGACGAAGGCCGCATCTATCCCAGGGAGTACATTCTCGACAATTCCCAAGTAAATGTCACTGACTTGGTGGCTGCCTGTGGCTACCACAAGTTCTTGGATTTGATCTTCTGAAAAGACGGCAGCAATACGATGCTGCTCTGCTATAACTATCTGCTTTGTCATTCAATTTCCTCAAAAAACTGGCAGCAAGTTAGAGACACTTACGCACAAAAGTGTTTCTGACTTTGACTGTAATTAGTAGTAGCTTGAAGAGTTATGAGCTGTGAGTTGGTGCAGGGAGGAAGGAAATTTAACTGTTGACCGTTCACTGTTAACTGTTAACTGTTGGCTGTTCAGTGTTAACTGTTACAGATAAAGTAGTTAAACCCGCCCGTACAGAGTTATGAGTTATGCTCAGCAGATAAATCTGAGAGATAGAAATAAGGAGGCTTTTATCGAGTTAGCAGCAATATTGAGATTTGAGTTGAGAATTGCGAAATCAATACTCAAAATTCAACACTTACAACTCTTCCTTTGAACTCAGCGAATAAATTCATTGACACCGTACCAATTTCTTAACACACAACTTAACACTACGAACTGATAACTCCGCTTGCGTGGTGGTAGAGGGCTGGTTTTGAGGGAAAGTAGGTAGGAGTGAAAGCGCCTAGACTTTTGTTGAATTCTTGCGCGATCGCACTCAACATACCCCAGCTTGGCATTCGACTGCAACCTCCGCCCCTGCCAACCCTAAAACCTCGTCAGTCTATTTTAGATTTTAGATTTTAGATTTTAGATTTACTCCACAGATTAATCTCGGAGATTGAAATTTAGTCTAAAATCTAAAATTTTGGTTTTCCACGAATTAAGTCGGGGGCTTATTTCCGTTTTTTGACGGGTCAGTCGATTTTAGATTTTAAATTTTAGATTTTAGATTTACTCTACAAATGAATCTCGGAGATTGAATTAGAGTCTAAAATCTAAAATTTTTGGTTCTCCACGAATTAAGTCGGGGGTTATTTCCGTTTTTTGACGGGTCAGTCGATTTTAGATTTTAAATTTTAGATTTTAGATTTACTCCACAGATGAATCTCGGAGATTGAACTAGAGTCTAAAATCTAAAATTTTTGGTTCTTCACGACTTAAGTCGGGGGCTTATCTCCGTTTTTTGACGGGTCAGTCGATTTTAGATTTTAGGTTTTAGATTTACTCCACAGATGAATCTGGGAGCTGGAACTTTAATCTAAAATCTAAAACTTTTGGTTCTCCACGACTTAAGTCGGGGACTTATCTCCGTTTTTTGACCCGTCAAAAATATCTATTGTTGAATACCCGCTCTGCGGTTTGAACCGTGAGATTTTTGAATAAGCCGACCACCGACAACCAGTCGATCGATCGAAATTAATCGCTAAATTTGGTTCAGACCCCGCTCCTGCGGGTTTGGCGCTAGATTAAGCCCGTGAATGTACAACAAAAAGGCTTGAAGTCTTGAACAGAAGCAATTTGCACCCAGCCCGCGTTGCTGGTTGACGAGGGCGGCGAGCGACTAAAGCGCTCGAGCCGCCGCGGCTTCCATAACAAGCGATTATAGCGTGAAACGACACATCCCGATCGAGAGCCGAAGGTGAAATATTCCACCACGGCTTCCCTATCTTAACCATAACCCAGGATGAGCTGACTACGCTCAACCTGTAGAAGCTGAATTTCCTGCTGGCTGACTTGTTCGAGCATGAAAACAATATGTTCTGGCTTGAGCAAGTTGCCGTCGCTGCGACAACTCCCGGTAAAGCGCAAGACGGCTCTACCTTCGGATGTAGTACCAGAGGCAGAGGTGCTGCTGTCTGGTTTCTGCTGTACCAGTTCTAGTTTGTGCAGCCTTTCGCGCAAATTGACATTCTGCGTCTTTCCCGACTTAGTAGTATGCACCCGCCAAAAAGCCTCGGTTTCGACGATCGTCTTAACCCAAGCTTCCCAATTGGCATCAGGAGCCACGGAGACAGGAGCAGCATTTTCCCGGTCTAATTCGCCATTTTCTGTCAGCGAACCCCCTACAGCGACAGTAATTACGTACTCCGCTGCTTCTAACAACTGGTTAGCAGAAGGAGCCTTGAGATCGATCGACTCAACCTTGTAAATCGGAATATTTTCCGGCAGCTTAGCGGCCAACTTTTCCCGAAAACTCTCAATATCGATCGACTCAGTGAGCTCAAAGTCGGCAATTTCCCCAGTGCTGGTAACACCTAGAGGCAGAGCATTTGCCAGAGAAATCCGAGGGTTCGGGTGAAACCCGCCGGTAAACGAAATCGGCAAATCGGCTCTGCGGACTACTCGATCGAACAATCGAATCAAATCCAAATGACCAACCAAAGCCATATCGCCCACCTTTCCGAACCAAACTCGCACACGCTGTTTCCGCTCCGTATTCGGCACGAACTCCCCGGCAAACTCTGGAATTGGCAGCGCATCCACAACCACATTGTGTCCGAAATCGGTGCCGCACACCCCGCAGCGCGAACACCCTTCAAAGGAACAGTCGGGAACCGTCGCTGCTTCTAAAGCCTTTTGCAAGTCAATTTTCAGCCAGTTTTTGTCGATCCCCGTATCTAAGTGATCCCAAGGCAGGGCCTGATCGAGAGATAGAGAGGGGGAGGGGGAGAGGGGGAGAGGGGGAGAATTGGGAAAATCTTCCTGCATTTCTCTTCCTTCTTCCTTCTCCTCTTCCTTCTCAAAAAGATTCCATTCGCCGCTTTCGACTTGGCGGTATTTCCAGGTAAGACCGGATTCATCGATCGCCTGAGTCCAAGCTTTGTAAGCCTGATCCAAACTTTCCCACCACGCATCCATACCTGCGCCAAGTTCCCAAGCGCGGCGGACTACAGCAGCCAAACGCCGATCGCCCCGTCCGACAAAATCCTCCATTGCCGAAATCCGCACATCAGTGTAATTCACCTTGACGCCCCGCATCCCCCGAAATTCTCCCTTCAGGAGTTTTTGCTTGCGGGAAAACTCAGCAGTAGAAACCGAGTGCCACTGAAAAGGAGTGTGAGGCTTAGGCGTAAAATTTGAAATTGTCAAATTAAAATTCAGTCCCCGCCGGCCCTGTAGCCTGCATTCCCTGTGCAGCCAGCGGACTGTTTCGGCAATGCCCAGAACATCAAAATCTGTTTCTCCGGGCAAACCGATCATAAAATACAGCTTGATTTTATCCCAGCCGCGATCGACCGCAGTTTTGACACCCCGCAGCAATTCTTCGTTGGTCAAACCTTTGTTAACGATGTCGCGCATCCGCTGAGTACCAGCTTCCGGGGCAAAAGTCAAACCGCCTTGTCGCGTACCGCCGAGAATGTCGGCAATATTATCGTCAAATCGGTCAACCCGCTGGCTGGGTAGAGACAGAGAAATATTTTTATCTTTCAGGCGATTTTTGATTTCCATCCCCACTGCTGGGAGTGCCAGATAGTCGGAACAACTCAGGGAAAGCAGGGAAAACTCGCTGTGCCCGGTGGCTTGCATACCCTGTTCGATCGCCTCTACGACTTGCTGCGGTTCGACATCGCGCGCGGGGCGAGTCAGCATTCCCGGCTGACAGAAGCGACACCCGCGGGTGCATCCCCGGCGGATTTCTACTGTCAGTCTGTCGTGTACTGTCTGGACGTAGGGAACCAGGCCGATCGAATAAGCTGGTATGGGAGTTGCCACGCGGCGCAGAATTCGTTCTGGAACTTGGGGGCGGTTGGGATGAACAGAACCGTCGGCCGCCATATCGTAGAATTGCGGGACGTAGACGCCTGGAATTTGCGCTAAATCCAGCAGCAATGCTTCTCGGCTCAAATTATTTGTTTTGCCTTCTGCCAAAATCAAGCCAATTTCTGGCAGCAACTCTTCTCCATCACCCAAAGCGATGAAGTCAAAAAAGTCTGCGTAGGGTTCGGGGTTAGAAGTTGCCGTTTGCCCGCCAGCAAAAATCAGCGGCATTTGACCGTTTTGGCGGTTTGTCGCTCTTTCTTGCCAAGTTAGGGGAATGCCGGCTAAATCCAGCATTTCCAGAATGTTTGTGGCTCCGAGTTCGTAGCTGAGGCTGAAGCCCAGAATATCAAATTCTGTGAGCGATCGCCTCGATTCTACGGCAAACAGCGGAGTTTTGGTCGATCGCAGTTTTGCTGCCAAGTCTGGTGCGGGCAAATAAGCTCGATCGCACAACTGTCTCGGCCCTGCGTTCAAAATATTGTAAAGGATGATGTGCCCCAGATTGGAAGCACCCACTTCATAAACTTCTGGGTAAGTGAGAACCCAGCGCACCAAAGCCTCGTCCCAAGGCTTGTGCGTAGATCCCAATTCGTTTCCCAGATAACGAGCAGGCTGATTAATGTCTGCTGTAAGTAATTCTTCGACTTTTACTGCCACGGCTCGACTCGCTAAATATTTGCGACTCTTAAGCAGCCTACCTTAAAATCTGCCAACACGCCAACGACAGTAGCCTGTCTTTTCGGGCATTTAACCGAATTTGCTGTGTTTTGTTGCTTGTTTTCGCCTAGGAGGCACGTCTACCAGTGATGGTTTACGCAGGAGTTTTCGGCTTCAAAGCTATCGACATTTTCAAATATTTCAAACACTCGATCGAGTTGGCTGAGTTCCAGAATCATTTTAATCCCGGGAGATACCGAGCAAAGACTAAACCTGCGCCCCATTTTTTTCGCCTGCTTGAGGCCCGAAACCAATGCCATCAAACCGGCACTGTCAATAAATTTTACTGCGCCCAAATCTACGAGTACCGCTACCACCCCAGGGGCTGCAATTGCTGTCATTAGTTGCCCTCCGAATTCTCCGCAGGTGGCTGCATTCAGGTGGTCTAGGGGTCGAATCACCGTAATTGGTTTATGGGCAAGAAGTGTCTGCATATGTCAAACCTATGGTTGCTACGTATTTTCAACTACTGTGCTGGACAGGTGTAAGCCTAAACCTACTTGATTACTCTGAGGCTAACTTGCTCTGAGGGAAATCGACCAGTTTTTTCAGTAGTTTTACTGAATCTTTATTTATTGCCTCTTTTTTATGAAATTTTGCGTAAGATTTGGGCAGGAAACGTAAGCTACTATACTATTTTTTATTAATGCCAGCAGCTTGAGTCTTGGTAACTCTAAAAATTGCGATCGACTTTGCCCTAGCTGTTAGATAAAACTGAACAATGTAATTTAAATCACTTATTAGTTCTGATCTAGATCACCTGTTTGCTCGACACTTCAGAGGAAAATCAAACTGTACGGAGTTCTCCGACTTACTATGCAAGCAACTCATGCTATTCGTCAACTTGTAGAAAAAGCCCTCTACATTAAGCAGTTGACGCCTGACATTGAAAACGAAATCAACTACGAGCTCACCCGTTTGGGGTACATCTCGGATATTGATTATGAGGCTTTAGAGTTATTAATGGATGAAATGGATGCCGGCCGGGTGCAATTGGTATCTAACCGTCGATAGTGGAAAGTTGGCGACCAGTCCATATCCCAAAACCAAAAAATCCTTGCACGGCGGGCAGTAGAGTAGTTTTAGAAGCATTTACGCCGGCCGAATATTTTTCTCATGAAGCATCTCGTTGCTGAACTTGAGATTTGAGGAAATAGTGTTAGGGGCGATCGTCACTGCACCTCTGCTCAAAAGCTAAAAACTTTGACTTAGATTAAATTTATAACTTTTGGGGTATGACAAATTAGGTTAATTGTAAATGTAACTAAGAGTCATGCTTAATGAAGCAGCTAATTGCTGAACTTGATATTCTAGGAGAGACTGTTAAGGGCGATCGTCCTTGCACCTCCTACAATTTGAGATTTGAGATTTGAGATCTGAGATTTGAGATTTGAGAAGTCGGACTACAGATGATTATCAGGGTTTGGAACTTGTCTACAGTTGCATTCCTTTTAGAAACTGCTCTCAGTATCAAAAACTACACACTATGACATAAATTAAATTTATAACTTTTGGGTCTTGACAAATTAGCTCTAAGTCTAATTCATACCGGAAAATTTTTCGACTGGATTAGGACTCAGGCAAACTGTCACAAATAAAGCTTAAATTTTAAGTATGTAGTTGCGCTTGTGCGCTCTTAGCTTAGGAAATAGCGTACAACAAGCGCAACTACATATTTTTGTTTAATCTACCAGTTGGCCTTAGTCGTAAGAATTATTATCCGATCGCTCCAATGCAAGAAAATTGGTTTGTAGTCACGATCTCCGTCCTCAAAGTTTGCAAAAAACCCACTCAATCTAAAATCTAACCTCTAAAATCTTCGATCGCGCCGCCAAACTTGCCACCACCGCCACCAACTCAGCAGGCTCGATCGGCTTGGGCACATAAATTTGAAAACCTTGCTGCAGTGCCCGTATCCGTTCCTCTACCCTACCAACCGCCGTGAACGCCAACGCCGGAATTTCCCTGTCCACCATCCGCGATCGCACTTGTTGCAGCAGAGCCTCTCCGTCAAGGGCCTGTATCCCGATATCGATCGCCAACACATCCGGATTCAGCCTTTCAATCGCCTCCAACGCACCCTTTCCAGAGCTAGCAGTCTCCACCTGGGCCCCGCAATCTTCGAGTACGGTACAGGCAAAATCCAGGGAATCCGCGTCGATATCGACCACCAAGACTCGCACTCCAGAAAGATTGCTGTTGACAAAAGACTCCTTTACAGGGGCTCGCGCCTTGCTTGGAGGAATCGCCAACTCCCCAAGTCCAGCAACAGACAATCCAGCGTCGCAATGAAGCTGTTGAATTGGCAATTTCACTAAAAACCTCGACCCTTTTCCCTTCCCGGCTGATTCGGCTTGCACCGTCCCCCCGTGCATTTCCACAAAATGCCGCACTAGGGCCAAACCCAAACCCAATCCGTTGTACGATCGCCTTGTAGAGCTGTCAGCTTGGCTGAACCGCTCGAAAACGTGCGGCAAAAACTCTTCTGAAATCCCTTGTCCCGTGTCGCTCACTTCAATTTCGACACTAGCGGGCGACAATTTTTTACAGCAAGCGGATTCCTCACGGGCCAAAGTCCTCTCCATCTTTCGCACCTCCACCTTCACCTGTCCGCCATCGGGAGTAAACTTAATCGCATTCGACAGCAAATTCCACGCTACCTGCTGCAAGCGACCGGAATCGGCAAAAATCCGCCCGGTAGTGGGGTCGAAATCAGTCACAATTTCAATATTTTTGGCGGCAATCGCGGGCGCGAGAGTATCGATCGCAGCCTCAACAGTCGAAATCACATCCACCCACCGCAAATTCAGCGACAGTTTGCCAGTAATAATCTGCGACACGTCCAACAAATCCTCGATCAGAGTTGCCAGCGATCGTGTATTGCGGTCGATCGTTTCCAGAGCCCGAACAGTCGTTTTTTCGTCAAACTTGCGGTTTCGCAGCAGTTGCGCCCATCCCAGCATCGCATTCAGCGGAGTCCGCAATTCGTGGGACAAAGTTCCTAGAAACTCGTCTTTAATCCGGTTCGCGCGCGCCAATTCCTGGGCTCGATCGTGCAGTTCTCTTTCCAACTGCTTGCCAACCGTCAAGTCGAGAATAAAAGCCACAGATTCTTGCCGCTTTTGGGCCAGCAAAACATATCCGATCAACACCGGAATCCGGCTGCCGTCTCTCCTCCAGAATTCCTTTTCGTAGGGAGTGCAAGCCCCCGTTGCTTGTGCCTCTGCCATACCCTTCTTGTCGAGAGACTGGTACTCCGGCGGTGTGATGTCAATCGAATTTAATTCCCCGCGCTGCAACTGTTCCCGCGTGTAACCAACTATCCGCAAAAATTCATCATTGGCCTCGATGATGCCGCCGTTGACATCCCCGAAGATAATTCCTATCAAGTTAGCTTCGGCTAACATTCTCAGCTTTTCTTCGCTAGCTTGGAGTGCAGCTTCTGTTTGCTTGCGATCTGTAACATCTTGGATGTAACCCGACAAACCCGAATCGGAAGGATAAAAACGCATCTTCAACCACTTCTTCCATAACGGTACGAATTCTTCATACTCGATTGTTACCTTTTCTGCTAATGCTTTGGTAGCCATTTTGTAAAACTGTAAATCAACAGCCCCAGGAAATATATCCCAAATTTTTTGACCGATCAGTTCTGCTTTTGGTCGGCCTAACAGCTCAATAGCTTGGTGGTTAACATAGGTATAGTTCCAATTTAAATCAACAGCGATAAAAGCATCGGTAATGCTTTCGAGAATGTTCGTAATTTTATCGTTTGCCAATTGCAGCGCTTTAGCAGTTTCTTCTGCTTGCAACCTCGCTGCTTGTTCGCGGGACAAAGCCGCAGCGCGTTCTTGTTCGGCCAGTTTTCGATCGCTAATATCGATGTAAGAACCGATGTAACCTGCAAAAGTGCGATCGGGCCTGTACCGGGGTACGCCTGTACCCAAAACCCAGCGGTATTCCCCGTCATAACGCCTCAAACGGCATTCTATCCGGTACTCGCTGCCAGCGTCGAAGGCTTTTTGGTAAATATCCAGACATTCTGGCAAGTCATCTGGGTGCAAGTTTTCCATCCAACCCGTGCCCATTTCTTGTTCCAAAGTTCTACCGGTAAACTCCAGCCAAACTTTGTTAAAGTAATCGCCAAGTTGGTCAGTACCCGACATCCAAATCATCACCGGCGCGGTATCTGCCATAATCCGAAATCGAGCCTCGCTTTCCTGCTGCTGTGCTTCGGCTTGCTTGCGATCGTTCCGTTCTTGAACTTCCCGCAGGGCCCGCTCAATCGACGGCACCAGCCGTATCAAACGGCGTTTGAGAACATAATCAGTAGCGCCGCTTTTCAAAGTTTCGATCGCCACTTCCTCGCCCAAAGTAGCCGAAACAAAAATAAACGGCACTCCCGGACAAGTAGTGTGGGCGATTTCCAGCGCAGCTATCCCGTTAAAACAAGGCAGCATATAATCTGCCAAAATAATGTCAAAACGTTGTTTTTCCAGCGCCGTGGCAAAGTCTTCTCTAGTTTCCACACACACCAGAGAAAATTGGAGCCCGCCATCCATTAGATATGCCTCAATCAGTTCGGCATCTAGGGGACTGTCTTCTACTAAGAGGATACTGAGCGTTTTCACAAAACTTCCTTTTACTTAAATATTAATTAGCGGACACAAAATTTGATCGGGCTGCGGCTGGTTCAGTGAAGCCCAAAAAAGTTTTGCGTTTTTAATGGCATAAAAAAATGTAAAAATCAATTGGTTTCATGAGTTGAGCATTCATATCTCAATCCTAGCTTCTAATCAAGTCTTTTGCTGCTTGCAGCGAGGTAAATCCCCGCTCTGACTTGAGCGGCTAGTACGGTTGTTTTTCCTTAACTTTCGTCGGCTTCCAAGAAATTGGCATCGCTGGAGTCTTGCTTCTATGCAGCAGTTTAGCTATACCCTGTTAAACAAATAGTTTCGCGCTTCTGGCTATAAACAACTAGCTATGTAGTAATTTATCTCGCTTGCTACTAACTACTGCTACCTCGTTTGGCAGATTATTTTTTTTTGTAGTGATGCCCAAGTTAATTCTATATTGCTTTGCCGCTCCTCTCAAGCTCGAATTCGGTTGAATTCTGCCCTTATTTCCTGAATATCAATCAATCCTGTCAAAAAAGTCAAAGTTGCTGGTCTGTCTGCTTTACTTTTTGCCGGATTTGCCTACCATGCAACTGTTGCATGGTAGGGAACTGTTACTTGGTTTATCCCTGTCGCCCATCAAAAATCACCTCTATCTACTAAGAAATAGTCGTACTGCATCTATCCAAAGATAGGTTTTGGCAGAGACACGGCACTCAACCTGCAGAGGTTCCCCTGAGTTCGGTACAACGAAGTGCCACCCAGCCGAAAATCTGAGAAAGCTCGATCGACCAATTAAATTCCTATACAGATCGCAGAAAGTTTTCTCTGGACTCCCTACACTTGCACTCCCTGGCTGCCTCTGACCGATCGGCTTATTGATTGAACCAACCCAAAGTGTCTTAAAATATACAATACGGTGAGCTGCTGCACAGCCCGCATATATTAAAACCAAGCGCCAACTTGCAATAATTCTTTAAAATAGAGGTACAGCACCGGCGATCCCTAACTCTTCCCCCTCAGAAAGGGTAGGGTTTAGCAGAATTGAAAACCATCGTCTATGGTGACTTCCAGTAAAGCCCGTGCAGTTGCTTTAGTCTCAGCTTTATTCAGGTTATTGGCAACCAGTTACGAGGAGATTTGACCCGCCGTGCTCCAACGCATCAAACAAGACTTAAAAAACGACCTGATCGCAGGACTATTGGTAGTGATCCCCTTAGCTACCACCATCTGGCTGACAATTACCGTCGCCAGTTGGGTGATCAATTTTCTCACCAAAATTCCCAAGCAGATCAACCCTTTTGATGGGCTCCACCCGATTTTGGTGAATCTGCTAAATCTTTTAGTAGGGCTGGCTGTACCCCTGCTGAGCATCTTAGTCATCGGTTTAATGGCCCGCAACATTTTCGGCAAGTGGCTGCTAGACTTTGGCGAACGGGTCTTGCAGGCAATTCCCCTAGCGGGTTCGGTTTACAAAACCCTCAAACAACTGCTGGGAACCCTCCTCAACTCAAACGACAAATTTCGCCGCGTGGTGTTAGTGGAATATCCCCGGCGGGGAATCTGGACTTTAGCATTTGTGACCGGTACGATCGAGAGTAACGACATCCCACCTCACCTTTCCGGTGAAACCCCGATCGGCATTTTCATCCCCACCACTCCGAACCCCACTACCGGATGGTACGCTATCGTCCCCGAAGCAGATTTAGTCAATTTGTCAATGTCGATCGAAGATGCCTTTAAAGTCATCATCTCTGGCGGCATCGTCAACCCCAGCAACTCAGTTCCAGTAAGCCCCGAAAAAATCAAGGGCAAAACACTCGAACCCTTGGTATCCGAATCAAGATACCAGGCTGTTCCAGTCGAAGAAGAGTGAACCAAGACATTTTTAGTGGCCCGTAAGACCGTGTAAACTTTCCCCATAGCAGATAATATTTCGACAAAACCAGCCCAAACCGAGAAAGCCTATACTCAGAAACCCGGTTTCGAGCATAAATCTTAGGTTTGACAGTGAAGTATCTGTAAACTACCCGCCGCTGGCGAGTCAGATGGCTGGTCTTGTACCGCTTTTAGTGGAGTTTTCTGCTAAAGTTCAAGTCCGCGCGCGATCGAAAAATTTCCTAAATTCTCAATTCCTATCTAAAAACTATGAAAAAAGCCCGCGAAACAGCACGCGAACTCGCACTCCTCGGCATCAGCCAACTGCCGACGAATCCAGAACTCTTAGAAGCCAAGAAACTGCAAGATGTTCTCCTCGCCGCCATCCGTACCCTGACAACAGAAGTTCAAGAAGCCCTAGAAGCAGCAGCATCCGAAGTGCAGCGGAGTAGCGACAAACTACTTGCCAGCGAAATCCGCGCCGCCGATATACAAAGTGCTAGAACAATGGTGCGGGAAGCAGTCGAACTCACCCAAACCGCAATCAACCGTCTCGGTTCAGCAATGGAGTTTCCAGAACTGATCCAGCTAGCGAACCAGCAAGATGTCCGCACCTATGCTTTGCAAATCCTGACGAAAGTCAGCGCCAACCGTGTTCAAATTGATGAATTGCTTTCGGAAGCCCTTGTAGACTGGCAAATAGAACGGTTGCCCCGGATCGATCGAGATATCATGAGAATCGCGATCGCCGAAATGCTATATCTCGGCTTACCCGAACAAGTCAGCGTCAACGAAGCCGTCCAACTCGCAAAACGCTACAGCGGCGACGAAGGACATCGCTTCATCAACGGAGTCCTCCGCCGAGTAGTCGATAAAATCAATGCAGAAGTTGTTAGTCCCTAGTCCTTAGTCCTCAGTCCTCCGGGTGCTTGGTGAATACCTTACCCGGAGGGTGCACGCCGCGGCGCGAACCTTACCCAGAGTCATTAGCAATCCACAATCCGCAATTCGCAATCCGCTCTAAACTAAGGACTAATAACTATATTCCCAATTTCCTATGGTATTTAATTGGTTTCGTCGCCAGTACAGCGAAAGCAAATCTTCTGAAACAGAGGCAACCCCCGAACAGCCGCAAGATGAGTCGGCAAAATCCGCACCGGTTGAGCCTCAAACAGATGCAACAGAGCAAGGCTCTCCTGCTGTAGCCGAAGATTATCTCAATTGGGCAAAAGCTGCTTACAAAAATATTCAAAAACAGCAAAAACCTGAAACAGAAATTTCTGAGACAGCAGCGCCCGATGTTCCAGCAGCCGAAGCAGAAAGCGCGGCAGTTGCAGAAGTTGCAGAAGTTGCAGAACCGGCGACTATTGAAGCAACGGAGCCGATCGAACTTGAACCAGCACCCACAGCACCAACTGTTGCAGAAGTTCCAGAAGTTGCAGCACCAGGAACAGTTGAAGCAACCGAGGTTTCGGAACTTGATGCAGCCCAGCCAGCAGAAATTGCCGAAACTCTGCAACCCACAGCCGGGGCGATCGACATTGCACCTATTGCTCAACCATTAGAAGTTACAGCAGAAAATATAGAAATTGCCGAACCTGCAACAGAGGTTGTAGAAACCGAATCACTCGCATCCGACGGCGCCACAGCCGCAGCCCTGCCGTTTTGGGCCAGAGCTCAGGCCGATCGCATGGAGCGCATCGAACGCCTCAAAGAAACAGCCCTTGAAGAACCAGAAGTAATTGCAGCCGCCGCCGAGAGAGCGGCAATTATCGAAGAAATTCCCGGTTTCGCCTTTGACGAAGGCTTCCTGTGGTCCTCAGAAATCTTAGCCAGTCAAGGCCGCCGGCCAGACCAAGTATCCGTCGAAGAAATCACTTGGCTGCAAAAACTGCGGAAAGGCTTAGAAAGAACTCGCCGCAGCTTAATTAATCGACTAAAGGCGATCGTCGGTCAAGGCCCGCTCAATCAAGACGCGGTAGCCGAAATTGAGACTTTGCTCCTGCAAGCCGATGTCGGAGTCGCAGCCACCGACATCATTATCAGTCGCCTCCAAGAAAGACTCACACAAGAAGTGCTGCCGCCAGAACAGGCTCTAGCCTACCTGAAAACGATTCTGCGCGATATTCTGGACGCTCCCTGTGCCGAAACCGCCGCCGGTAATCCCGCTTACAGCCTGACATTTGCCCCGGAAAAAGACACTTTTAACATCTGGTTGATTGTAGGAGTTAACGGTGCGGGCAAAACTACGACGATCGGCAAACTTGCCCATATTGCCCAAAAATCCGGCTACAAAACGCTGATTGCTGCCGCCGACACTTTCCGCGCCGCCGCCGTCGAACAAGTGAAAGTTTGGGGTTCCCGCAGCGGCGTTGAAATTATTGCCAACCCAGGGAAAAATACCGATCCGGCTGCTGTCGTATTTGATGCGATCGCCGCTGCCAGCGCCCGAGGCACAGAACTGCTGATCGTAGACACCGCAGGCCGCCTGCAAAACAAAAAAAATCTGATGGACGAATTAAGTAAAATCCGTCGCATTGTAGATAAGAAAGCCCCAGGCGCTACCGTAGAATCTCTACTGGTCTTGGATGCCACACTGGGTCAAAATGGTTTGCGACAGGCAGAAGTGTTCGCAGAATCGGCAAAATTAAGCGGAGTAGTATTGACAAAACTCGACGGTTCTGCTAAAGGTGGTGTTGCCCTAGCAGTAGTGCAGCAGCTTGGTCTGCCAATACGCTTTATTGGAGTCGGGGAAAGCATCGAAGACTTGCGTCCGTTTTCTAGTTACGAATTTGTGGAAGCCCTACTCGATTTTAGATTTTAGATTTTAGATTTATGAGGCATTTGCCAGCCGCCCCCATCTTTGGGAGGCGGACACAGATCTTCAAAATCTCAAATTATTAACCTCAAACTAGCATCGCAGGACTTGCGCCGATCGCCACGAGCGATCGAGTGAAAAATAAATATCTAGAAACAATACCTTCGTTCTGTTATTACTTGGTTGGGATCAAACCGCGAGGCAAAGCAAGCGTATCAAATTAAGCTCAAATTTAGTATCAGTCGGCTGTCTGAGCACATTCTTCCCGATCTCCCTGGCGCCCCCCCTGATAGTTTGGTGGGACAGCAAATGGTCAAAGTCCCCCTTCTTCTTAAGGGGAGCCGCTGCAGTCTTGGGCCCACCCAAGTAGAGCAAGCAGCGTGGATTTAGGGGGTATCTAGACTCAGCTATAAACGAGATTTCTTAAGAATTTTAGACTTAAGTTGATACAAATGTCCTAGTGCCCAACTTACTCGCTCAAACCAAACTACTTGCTCGATAAAAAAACGGGTTTCTGTTCAAGTGGCCCGTAAGTCCTCAATCATTCCCCCTTCTAACATCGAAAATCACAAATTAAAAATGACTGCTGTGCCTTTGCCTCGCCCCTCACCTCAACCTGCTGACCGCCCACCGGGTCGCAATTCCACCGATGCGACGCCAGTATTTGCCCTCAAAGAACTGGTGGCGCGTTTGCACCGATATCAGCACAACGTTCAAGATATGTTGGGTTCGCTGGGATTTGCCCTGCGAAGTTTTAACAATCTCAACCAATTTTTGGAGTTGGTGCCTTTGGTGGCGACTCGCGTTACGGACGCCGACGGGGGAGCTTTAGTGCTGTTCAAACCCAACGGTCAAGTCAGGTTCCAGCAGTTGCATTGTCAGGAAGGACGGCAGTGCCAAGATATGCGAAAAGCGCTGGAAATCGCCACCAGGCAAGCTACAGCCGGTGTGGGCGCTACTGCTGCATCGTTTTCGGAAACCTCTGGGCAAACTTCTAGTCTAGACCTGCAAGTCGGTCGTTATTTGGGCCCGGATGTTCATTTGTTTGGGGCGCCAATTTTAGTCAACAATTTGGAACGCGGGCGGCTGTATGTTTTTAGCAGTGACCCGCAATATCTCTGGACTCCCAGCAGACAGAAATTAGTTCGGTTGGTGGCGGATCAAACTGCTGTGGCTATTTGCAAAGACGAACTTACTGTTAAGTTGGCGGAAAAAGACCGCTTAGACAGAGAGTTAGAAATCGGGGCGGAAATTCAATTGCGGCTGCAACCCCGTAGTTGTCCGAAAATTCCCGGTGTTGACGTGGCCGCCCGCTGCCAAACTGCTAGCAGAGTCGGCGGAGATTATTATGATTTTATTCCCGCTGACTATGACCCGATCGGCAAGGAGAATGAGGGGGAAAACCCCCCATCCCTAATTAAAAATCTCAAGTCCAAAATCGACAAGGGCCGCTGGAGCATTGTGATCGGCGACGTGATGGGCAAAGGAGTACCGGCGGGCCTGTTGATGACGATGACACGGGGTATGCTGCGGGCGGAGGTTTTGAACCGCCACTCGCCGTCGAGAATTTTGCAACATTTAAACCGGGTTATGCACGCGGATTTGGAAAATTCCCACCGTTTTGTGACTCTGTTTTATTCGGAGTATGACCCGAAAACTCGCGTTTTGTCTTACAGCAATGCTGCTCACCACCCGCCTTTGCTGTGGCAAGCTGCAACTAATTCGATTGTTCAGCTCGATACTTTGGAGGGAATGTTAATTGGCCTGGATGCTGATTCGCATTACCAAGAAGCCCAAGTGCAATTGCAGCCAGGAGATACTATTATTTATTACACAGACGGATTTACCGATGCTGCTAATCAAAGGGGCGATCGGTTTGATGAGGATAACTTGACCTCGGCTTTTCAGTGGGCCTGTCAAAATTATCAACAGTCTGAAGAAATTTTGGATTATTTGTTCGATCGCGTACACCAGTTTATCGGCATCGGCAATCGTAACGAAGATGACATGACACTGGTTGTACTGAGGGTAACGCCTTTAGCAGGAGAAAATCACCATGATAGTTAATTTAATCCCGGAAATTACTGCTGGATTAACCAGTTCGATTACTTGGAACGATGTCGCTCACGTGGTAGTGTTGAAATCTCATTTGATATCGACGGTGCTTTTGGGTCAAAGTTACGAAATTTTTACTAATTTCCAGAAAGCTTGGAACAATTTTGTTTCGACTGGTCAAATAGGAGCTTTTTTTATAGGTATTTTTGTTGGCTGGTTCTTTAAAGGGATTTTTCGTTAGAGTTATTGTCGCCGAAGCTATCAGAAAGAAATTTAAGATTGAAAAGGTTTGTCGCTAACCAAAACTTCACTTCTTTCTGATGCAGCAAAAGTTTCACAATTTTGTAGTCCAGACTTCAGTTTTTTCGGGTCAAAAGATGTATAAAAATTTGGTAGTCAGGACTTGAGTTTTTTCTTTCCGAATTGGGAATGGAGGACTAAAGTGCTGACTACAAACCGGAGGAAGGACTAAAGTCTTTGCTAAAAATCGGTTTTATAGACTTCTGCAAGAGAGATACAATCTAGTTTTAGCTTGAGCAATGACAACACAACAAAAAACTTGGAGTCAAAGATTTGAATCGGCGCTGCACCCGGCGATCGCCCGATTTAATGCTAGTATTGGCTTCGATATTGAATTGATTGAGTATGACTTGACTGGTTCTGTCGCTCACGCTAAAATGCTGGCCAAAACGGGGATTATTTCCGCAGCAGAAGGGGAACAGTTAGTCAATGGTTTGGAACAGATCCGCCGCGAATACCGCCAAGGACTTTTTGTTCCGGGAGTTGATGCAGAAGACGTTCACTTCGCTGTAGAGAAGCGGCTGACGGATATCGTGGGGGATGCGGGGAAAAAGTTGCACACGGCCCGATCGCGCAACGATCAAGCCGGCACCGACACACGCTTGTATTTGCGCGATCGCATCGCAGAAATTCGCGAGCAATTACGGGAATTTCAAGGGATTTTGCTAGATCTTGCCGATCGTAACGTGGAAACTTTAATTCCCGGTTACACTCATTTGCAGCGCGCTCAGCCGATCAGTTTGGCTCATTATCTGTTAGCTTATTTTGAAATGACCGATCGCGATTGGGAACGCCTCGGCGATATCTGCAAGCGGGTGAATGTTTCGCCTTTGGGTTGTGGAGCGCTGGCGGGGACGACTTTCCCAATTGACCGACATTATACGGCAGAACTATTGCAGTTTGACAAGGTTTATGCTAATAGCTTAGATGGAGTGAGCGATCGAGATTTTGCGATCGAATTTCTCGCTGCTGCCAGCTTGATTATGGTACACCTGAGCCGCTTGTCAGAAGAAATGATTTTGTGGTCTTCTCACGAATTTGGATTTATTACGCTCAAAGATAGCTGCGCTACTGGTTCTAGCATCATGCCCCAGAAAAAAAATCCCGACGTGCCGGAGTTGGTGCGGGGCAAAGCGGGGCGGGTGTTCGGTAACTTGCAAGCCTTGTTGGTAGTAGTGAAGGGACTTCCTTTGGCCTACAACAAAGATTTACAAGAAGATAAAGAGGCTTTGTTTGATACCGTCAGAACGGTACAGGGCTGCTTGGAAGCAATGACGATTTTGTTGCGCGAAGGAATCGAGTTTAATGGCGCTCGCCTCGCTGCTGCTGTTACGGAAGACTTTTCTAACGCTACAGACGTAGCCGACTACTTGGCCGCCAAAGGCGTTCCCTTCCGGGAAGCTTACAACCTTGTCGGCAAAGTCGTCAAAACTTGCCTTTCGGGGGGCAAACTCCTCAAAGATTTGACACTTGAGGAGTGGAAAGACTTGCACCCAGCCTTTGAGACAGACATTTACAGCGCGATCGCACCTCAGCAAGTGGTGGCGGCTCGCAATAGTTACGGGGGTACCGGGTTTGAACAAGTGAGAAAATCACTTATCGCTGCGCGCGATCGACTCGCTTAAACATCGTTGAATTATTGGACAAATTCCGGCTGGCTATCTCTACGAAAGAACGATCGTGTTTTCCACGCTGGTTCTAAGTTCGGCAGATAGCCTCAGCAATTAATCTTCAGCAGCAGCCATGTCTTTGTCTCTGCCACCGCTCATGGCGCCCATGCCACCGCCGTTGCCACCGTCAAATCGTCTTCTCTTGTTGGAGAACATATCTTGATTTCTCCGCTTGCGAAACTTGCGAGCGTATGCTTGATTTCGTTGTGCCTTCTCTTTCTTGAGATTGCGGCGCTTAGCCATTCTGACCTCACTAATAAACATTGACAGTCCCCGGGCTTTCACGCCCAGGGATTCTTAAGTTTGACACTCTGTGCACTCTTGGTGACTGAGATTCTTGGTTCAGCGAAGTCACTTACTGGCGACAGGATTGCTCCAGCCAAAATATAGGTGTCTTCTCCCCAAGCGTAAATTCCGGTATGCCATACCGTACTCGATCAGTTCTCTTTATGTAGTTAGGTTTTCTTCAAATTTAGCTTTCCTAAACCGCAACACCGTTAGGTGTGACTACGCACTCAACTAATCCAGTTAAGTTTTTACGTTGGCTAGTTATACTCAATTTTAGACCGATGACGATCATAGCACACCCGGTACAAGACCCAGAAAAAAGAACACGGGGATTCAAGTGGCTGGGAATGCGGGCTCGATGGGACGCAACGTTTTCAATCTTCCAGCAGATTTCTATAAACTTTTGACAAAATACGACAAATGACGATTTATCCCGGTGACGTAGCTCCTCTCTTCAGCCTGCCCGACGCGCAAGGCAATTTCGTCAGCCTTGCAGATTTTCGAGGGCGGCGAGTTGTACTTTACTTTTATCCTCGGGACAATACCCCAGGCTGTACTAAAGAAGCTTGCGGCTTTCGCGATATTTACTTAGACTACGAGTCGCGCAATATTTCAGTCCTCGGTGTCAGTACAGACGGGGCCGGGGCCCACGCCAAGTTTGCAGCTAAATATCAACTGCCTTTTCCCTTGCTGTGCGACTTAAACGCCGAAGTTGCTACCGCCTACGGCTGCTACGGACTCAAAAAGTTTATGGGAAAAGAATTTATGGGAATTACTCGATCGACCTTCGCGATCGACCCTGATGGTAGGATTGAAAAGGTTTATCGGAAAATCAAACCAGAAACTCACGCGGCGGATATCTTAGCAGACTTGCCAGACGACCTCTAGCGTGAATCAAAAATTAAAAATTAAGACTCCGGAGCTGCAAGCTAGGAGGCCTGAAGTTATTATCTCCTAAACAAGCTTTTGAGTTTATGCGTCGATTGTGGCAAATTGTACAAACTGTGCTGGGACTGATTTTTCGACATCCCGTCACTGGTACTGCGGTGATTCCCGTATTGCCTGACGGGCGAATTGTGTTAATTCGCCGCCGCGACAACGGTCGCTGGGGACTGCCGGGAGGTATGGTGGATTGGGGAGAGGATATTCCGACGACAGTGCGCCGGGAATTAGCGGAGGAAACAGGACTCGATTTAGTCAAAATCCGTCGCTTGGTGGGTGTTTATTCGGCTGCCGATCGAGACCCTCGCCTGCACTCGATTTGTATCGTGGTGGCAGCAGAGGTAGAGGGAAAGATGCAAGTTCAGGATACGCTTGAAGTCAGCGAGGTTGAGGCTTTTTTTCCCGCATCGCTGCCGGAGGGCGCGCTCAGCCACGATAACGACCAACACTTACAGGACTATTTTCAAGGCCTGACAACTTTGGCGTAAATGGGCGGGGCATCGAAATTTGCGAAAAGTCGGAAATTACCTCGCCGTCAAAAATTGTCTGTGATGACTGGGGAATTAATTTTCACTGTTTTCCTACTTTATATTCACAATCTCTGAACATTAAATTAATCATCTTTTTATTACTAAATATTTAACCGGATGTACTCACCGCTACGCAATTCTCGGGTCAAACTCTCTGTAGGGCAAATCTTTTGGCACGAAGTCGGTCAAGGGCCGAATTTAGTATTTTTGCACGGTTCTTGGCACGACAGCAGTCAGTGGCTGAGGACGATCGAACATTTGAGCTCCTACTACCACTGCTTCGCACTGGATTTGCTGGGGTTTGGCGACTCGGAACGCCCGAATCTTCATTATTCGATCGACCTGGAAGTAGAATGTCTCGCCCAATACCTCGATACTTTGAAGGTGCGACAGGTTTATTTAATAGGTCACTCTGTGGGTGGCTGGGTGGCCACCAGCTATGCTATCAAATATCCCGATCGAGTTCAGGGTTTGGTATTGTTGGCCCCAGAAGGCGTCAAGGTTGGCAACCGGCGGGGGCGGTGGCAGACGGCTAGCTGGCTAATCGGCAAACCTCCGCTGGCTTTGTGGTTGCTACGATCGATTTATCCAATTGCTAAGTTGCTGGGTAGCAAAAAAAAGATTGACGGACTGCTAAAGTTCAGACAGCAGTTGATGCAGTCTCCTGTTGCCGTGGAGTTGCTGTTTCAGCGGCGGCGGGCTGAAATTACAGCGGAATTAGTTGATGAGAATTTGCCTTTGCTGAAAGCGCCTGTTTTGCTGTTGCACGGTTCTGAAGATACTCCCGCAGCTTCGTCTCTGTGTCAATCCTATACTGCTCTGGCTCCTAATGCCGAACTGCAATTGGTCAGTCCGGGGGAAAGCAATTTGCCGCAGGAAGTCCCGGAGGTGGTTGCTAAATATATTCGGGAATTTGCTAAGTGAATTGGGAATTGGTAAGGAAGAAAGAGGGAAGAGGGAAGAGGGAAGAGGGAAGAAGAATTCCCTATTATCCCTCCCCCTTAACAATGACTCATAAGTTATGACTCATAACTCATGAGTCATTCCCCAAAAAATAGCCTCTGGTGCGTCAATTAAGCCTGCGGCTGTATCAGGAAAGGCTGCTGTGAGGTATTTTAAAAGCAGAGTGCGATCGCCCCCCGTGACCGCTATTTTGCTATCAGGAAACAAACACCGCCAATCTTCAATAAAATCCCTAACTCCTGCCACCGTCGCATACACAACTCCGCTTTGAATTGCCCCAGCAGTGTCTTTCGCCCAGCGGTGCGGCAGATTTTCTGGTAAACTAATTAAAGGTAATGCAGCGGTTTTTTTACTTAGCGACGATAACTGCAAACCCAAACCTGGTAAGATTGCGCCCCCAACTAAATACCTATTGACATCAGCCCCAGTAAATGTTAAAGCTGTACCAGCATCTATAAGTAAAACTGGCCAACCCAATTGGTTGCCAGCGCCCAGTACAGCCAAAGCTCTGTCAATTCCCAGGGTAGGATAGAGTCCCCCGATCGGCAACTGGTCTAAAGTAATAATTCGGACATCAGGATAACTCTGCCAAATTGCTGTTTGTTGGGTAACTACTGAGGCCACAATTAGAGGCAGCGGCACTAAAGAAAGTGTGTGAGGACTAGAAAAAGCGGGAGCAGCAGGAAGAGAAAGGAGATTTTGAGAAGATACTTCCTCGATCGACCTCATTACTGTTTGCACCAAATATTCTGCCTTTTCCTGCTCCGAGAGCGGGGAAACAGTATCAGCATTGAGATGCTCTGTATCCCATGTTTTCTCCAGGGTTTTGCCCACAAATAATCCCCAGTGCAGCCGGGAATTGCCGATCGCCAAAGCTATTTTAATCTGGTCTTTATCTATTAATCCAGATATAAGGTTGTCTGTTCTTGGTGGCGAACGAAAATTGTCGAGAATTGAGTTTTCCATGTCGATCGAGCGCCCGCAAACATTGAACTAAAGATAGATTTTATATTAATTTTATTCGGTTAAGCGGGCGGTTAACTCTATTTGACATCTGACCAAGTTCCATGCCACGCGCCAATTAGTATTGTGGGCGACAGAGGGCATACTTGCTAAATATAAATATTTGTAAAGCAAATAATTGCTTTGCTCAGGCTGCATCCTTTATAATGTCTTAAGATATTCCAAAAGTCCTGGTAGCTGCGATGGGGCTGTTGGCGGGGTAAGCATAGGTTTAAAAAACCGACTGAATCAAAATACTGTACAACTCCTGAGTAAATATGTCTTTAAAAATACAAGAACACGAAAACCCCTGGCAGAGAGTAACTTCGCGGTTGCCTGAATCGGAAAACTGGAGGCAGGAAGAAAGTCTTTCGCTGCCGGAAGTAGACAAACAAAAAGCCCTAATCGTGCAGATGCAGCAGCAAGTTCAGTTATCAAACTTGCTGAACCAAATTAATAACGAAATTCGCAGTACACTTGACATAGAAGAAATTTTGACATCAGCCTGCCGATTGCTGGGGCAAGCCTTAGAGTGCAGTCGCGTGAGCATTTTAGTCAAAGAATCAAATACAGAAAAAACTTTAGTCACGCGCGGAGAGTACAACGCGGGAGACTATCCCATCCAACTGGGAATGAAAGTACCGATGACTGACAATCCGCATTTGGCTGCCGTCGTGTCTCAGCAAGAGTCCCTAGCATTGACGAAGTTTCTCGATTTTCCGGGATTGAATCCACAAACCAGAAAAATTGCCGAAGCTTTGGAGATTAAGTCTATGCTGGCAGTAGCTACTCGCTATCAAGGTGAAGTGAATGGCATAATTGGTTTGCATCAGTGCGATCGCGAACGGGAATGGACTGATTGGGAAAGGCAGCTTTTAGAAGGGGTAGGATCGCAATTGGCGATCGCGATCAATCAAGCCAAACTCTATAGCAAAACCAGGCGCCAAGCCGAACGAGAATCGCTGCTGCGGCTGATCGGCAACCAAATTCGCAGTACCCTAGATCTGGAAACGATCCTACAAACAGCGGTGAGAGAAGTCCGCGAAATGTTGCAGTGCGATCGAGTAATCATTTATCAGTTTCAAGACAACTGGCAAGGAAAAGTTGTTGTTGAAGATATGGTCATCCCTTGGCCTTCAATTTTAGGAGATATGGGGGCGGATAAGTGTTTCCGGGGAGATTACGCGGATCTTTATCAGCAAGGGCGAGTCAAAGCCATTAATGATATTTTTAATGCTGGTTTAGAGCCTTGTCACGTTGATTTCTTAGATAGTTTGCAGGTAAAAGCTAATCTGATCGTGCCGATTGTTACATCGAGAACTGAAGAAAGTTCCCCTGAAACAGTCGGAAGCTATAATCCTAAATTTCCCGGTAGGCTGTGGGGTTTGCTGATTGCTCACGAGTGCCGGGATACCCGCAATTGGCAGTGGCAAGAAATGGAGTTGCTATCCCAGATAGCCAACCAAATGGCGATCGCTATTCAGCAAGCAGAACTTTACAGCAAAGTCCGAGAAGCTGCGGTCAAATCTCAAGCTCAAACCCAGCAATTGCAAGCAGCGTTCCAAGAATTGCGATCGGCGCAGCAGCAATTGATTCAAAGCGAAAAAATGTCAGGTTTGGGGCAAATGGTAGCGGGAATTGCTCACGAAATTAACAACGCCAACAATTTCATCCACGCTAACTTGTTTCACGCTCAAGAATATTTTAAAGCGTTGAACGAAGCTCTAGAACTCGTAGGTAATGCCTGCCCCGAAGCAGCGGAGGCAATTGTCAAAATCAATGAAGAACTAGAACTCGATTACATTCGAGAAGACTTTGGTAAACTGCTTAATTCAATGCGGGAAGGAAGCGGGAGGATTCGCTCGATCGTGATGACCCTGCGAAATTTTTCTCGTTTAGACCACGCTGAATTAAAACCAGTAGATTTAAATGAAGGTTTAGAAAGCAGTTTCTTGATGCTGCAAAATAAGCTAAAAACCCATATCAAAATAGACAAGCAATACGGCAGTTTGCCGCCCGTCCAATGTCATGCCAGTCAAATCAACCAAGTATTTTATAATTTGATTGACAATGCTTTAGATGCGCTCCAGTCAACGAGCAAACCGGGGGAATTAACCATCCGCAGTTGGCAAAGCGATCCGGACTGGGTAACAATCTCTATCCGCGACACGGGCACTGGCATCCCTACAGAAATTCAAGACAAGATTTTTGACCCATTTTTTACTACTAAACCTGTGGGTAAAGGTACTGGTTTAGGACTTTCAGTCTGCTATCAGGTAATTGTTCAAGCTCACGGCGGCAAGCTGAGTTGCGTCAGTCAGGTTGGCGAAGGAACTGAGTTTATTGTAGAGTTGCCGCTGACAAATCAGAGGGGATAAGTGCATAATTCCTGCTTTAGTCCGATTAATCCTATTTTGTCACTCTGGCAGTAGTAGAGAACCCATTTGACATCTTTTAGCGATCGTCAATCACATGAAGGATCACCAATAAAATTGGTTTTTTAGCGATGCCTACGGCCAGCTTCGTTAACGCATTTTTAAGGCAATCAGATTTAACTTACGCCCGAACCTCAATTTTCAGGAATCCCCAACTTTGTTATGCCTAGATATATAAAATTATGAGTATTTTTACTCATAATTGTCTCTGCTGATTCACTTTTATCCACTGAACCAGTGAACGCTGCCTCTTGGGGGCCCGGAATGTGGGATTTCAGCTCTCCTCTACAGATGTGGAAAACCGGCTTTTTATAGGGCTGAAAAAAAGATCGCACTTTTTCCGGATAAAACCTACTGATGATGAAAGTTAAACATTCCTATGTCAATAGGTGTAAGTAGGTGTAATTATTTACACTCAACATTTTATCAGGGGCAATAATACCTTCAGATGCTGATTGGGCAAGCATTTTTACTTGATTTCCCTGCACGTATGAGGAAATTTTTCTTGCAGTGACCGATCGCTACAAGAAAGCCCAACCTCTGGTTTTCTGTCACTTCTAATCCTTAATTACTCATCATCAAAGGAGAAGCTATGGCTACTTCATTCAGTGGTTCTTTGGGTACAACCACTAATTACAGCAGCATCAATGACCTAATTACACAATGGCCTACTGCCGCCAAGAATCAAGGCATCCAACTGTCTGGGATAGCTTTTGATGGCTTTGAAACAAACTACACTAGCCCTGAACCCATCGCCAACCTCACGTTAGCAACGAACGAAACCCCTAAAAGCGGGTTGAGCTACGGCGCTCCGGCTGGTATTGGTGTCCTAGGCTCTTATAGTGGTTGGTTTACCGACCCCACTAAAAGTCGGGCGGAAATCAACTTTGACCCCAACACCAATCTATCTCAGACGCTGAAGGTGAAATGGGCAGATAACAAAGACATCACTAGCGCCACGATCAGCCTGAGTGGATTACTTCCCAAATCAAGTTCTACAGTGGACGATCAAGGCGATGAAGTTGGTTCGCTGCAACTCTTTAAGGATGGGGCGCGGGTATCGGCCAGCAATTTTACGATCACTCGCCTCAGCGCTCCCATCGCTCCAAAACCGCTCGGTGTGTCTTCAGATGGAGTGACTTTCACTGGCGATAGTACCGATGGCAATTTCACATTCCAGATAGTAGGAGACTCTCTCACCGGCGTTACTTTTGACGAACTGCGGTTCTCCGCCACAGCCTACGCGAACCCCACCGCTGCCTACGCCGCTACCTCCTTCAAAAGCGATAGTTCCGACTATCTAGTGCGGAGTATTCAATATCAAGGCATTGATGTGACGCCGACTCCGACGCCCACTCCGACGCCGACGCCGACGCCGACATCTCCAAGTCTCTTCCAGTTCGCCCAACCAAATTACACAGTGGCTGAAGGCGGCGTGGCGACGATTAACGTTACTCGCACCGGTGGCACGGCGGCTGCATCGATTAACTACCAGACTCTTGACGGTTCGGCAAGTTCAGGCACTGCTGCAGATTACACTTCGGTGACGGGGGTGTTGAATTTTGCTGCGGGGCAAACAACTGCTAGTTTCACCGTGCCGACTTTGACTGATGCGATTTCGGAATCGGCGGAAACGGTGAATTTGGTGCTCTTCGGTGGCAATGTCAGTAATCCGTCAATTTTGACGATTAATGATGTGGTGTCAACAACTGTGGCGCCGACGCCGACATCTCCAAGTCTCTTCCAGTTCGCCCAACCAAATTACACAGTGGCTGAAGGCGGCGTGGCGACG